>JAUWOI010000269.1 GCA_030612185.1 Anaerolineae bacterium | reverse complement strand
AGCCTGCCCTGAGTCTGTCGAAGGAGCCTGCCCTGAGTCTGTCGAAGGAGCCTGCCCTGAGTCTGTCGAAGGGTCAGGCAGCCGCATGATGACGTAGTAAGGCGACATCCAGGTTTCCTCCGCCCCCCGCACTTCTGTCGGCGTCTGCCACAGGTCCTCCTGATTGTAGAAGACCCGTGGGTCCCGCATGTGATAGGCAGCGTAGACGCTGGCCTGGATGCGGAACAGGCGCTCCGGGTAACGCCAGTGCTCGCGCAGCGCGTCCGACTGTCCGTGGCCGGCATCCATCTCCTCGATGGGAGTGAACAGATCGGGGAAAATGGCCCGGTAGGTCTGAATCAGCGGGTCGGAGGGATCCACGACGTAGAACACCGTCTCGCCGGTGTAGGCGTCTACCGTGGCCTTCACGCTGTTGCGGATGTAGTTGAGATCCCAGATAGGTTCAGAGTTCCAACTGGGCTCCGAGTAGGGGAAGCGGGCGCTCCAGGTGTAGGCGTCGTACAGCCAGACGATGCGCCCGTCCACGATGACCGGATATGGGTCATCATCGAACCAGAGCATCGGCGCCAGCGTCTCCACCCGGTTGGAGATGGAGCGGTGGAACAGGATGCGACTTTCGGGGCCGATGGCGCTCGAGAGGAGGATTGGATAATCTTCGAAGCGGAGGGCAAACGCAAGGCGGCGCAGGAGGCCGCCCAGCGACACGCCGTCGGTCCCCTGGTAGCGGGCGTAGACGTTCTGATCGCCGCTGGGATAGTCGAACTCGTCTTCGGTGGTGTTGACGATGGCATAGTTGGTGGTCATCTCGCCGAAGTAGATCTCCGGCCGGGTGATAGCCAGCGCAGGATCGGCGCTTTGAGGTGGGATATCGCGCACCAGCAGGTGCGGCAGTCCCTCCTCGCTGACCTCGGCAACGGGGCTCAGGCACAGCCCGTAGCCGTGCGTGTAGATGAGGTGTTGGTTGATCCACGTTCGGGCGTCCTCGCGCAATTGCTCGACGTCCAGTTCTCGCACCGCCAGCGTGACCTCGCGCAGGCGACCATCGAGCGTGTAGCGGTCCACGTCCACGTCCACAAAGGTGTAGTAGGTGCGGATCTCCTGGAGTTGCTCGTAGGTGGTGCGCAGCGGCTGCCAGTCCCACAGCCGCACGTTGTCGAGAACGTCGGCGTTGGCCTCCAGTTTCTCGGCGGTTAGATGGCCTGTGACACGGTAGTCGAACTCATGCACGTTCTCCAGGCTGTAGGCGTAGCGGGTGAAGCGGATGTTATGCTCGATGTAAGGCCGTTCCAGCGCCAGTTCATTAGGCTCGACGGTGAAGCGTTGCACGAATGACGGATAGAACGGGCCGAGGATGCTCAGAGCCAGCCAGATACCTCCCGCGATCAGCGGGAGTCTCCGCCGGCGGGTGAAAGCATTGACCAGCAGCAACAACGCACCGAGCGCGGCCGCGCCGGTCAACAGGTGCAGCAGCGGCACGCGGGCGTGCACGTCGGTGTAGCCCGCGCCAAAGACCATCCCACGGGACGAATCGAGCAGTGCGAAGCGCTGGAGCTGGTAATCCACCGCCTTGCCCACCAGGAAGAGTGCGCCCAGCACTGAAAGATGCGTCGCTGCCGCCCGCCCCTGAATCTGTTGGGCGAAGAGGTACACGAGGACGTTGCCCACTAGTGTCACCATGATCAATCCCAGCAACCAGCTCACGAGAAAGCGATAGAGCGGCAGTTTGAAGACGTAAAAACTGGCGTCGAGGCCAAAGATGGGGTCGCTGAGGCCAAAGGGCGCGGAGTGACGGAAAGTGAGGAAGGTCATCCACCGGGCGATTGCCTCCGATGCCATCACCAGGGCGATGAGGGCCGTCACCACGCGCAGGATGATAATGAACACGTTTGAGCCGATGGTAAGGCGCATTTGACGGCGACCAGGCAGGTCCAGTCGGAGTTGGTCGGGCAGCCGGCGTGGAATGAGCAACCAGTTGACGACCAATACGAGTATCACCAGCAGCCCACCGGCCAGTCCCAGGCCAACCCGCGTCCATAGACTGGTCTGGTAGGTGCTCAGTTGCCCCAGGCTCTCTCAATGGACTCGAAGCCACGGAGTGTACTGCCTCACTTTGCCTGTACGTAACTACCCAGGCCCCTCGTGACACGTCATTCCGAGCGAGCGTAGCAGCCTGTCCTGAGCGTAGTCGAAGGAAGTCGAGGAATCTCCCTGCAACGACAAGAGCACCCTCAACACAGAGATTCCTCGACTCTCTTCAGTCGCTACGCTCAAGCCCCTCGTGACACGTCATTCCGAGCGAGCGTAGCAGCCTGTCCTGAGCGTAGTCGAAGGAAGTCGAGGAATCTCCCTGCAACGACAAGAGCACCCCCAACACAGAGGTTCCTCGACTCTCTTCAGTCGCTACGCTCCTTTCGGTCGCTCGGAATGACGATGCCTGGGTAGTTACGCCTGGATCATCTTCTTGGGCACGGCTGACATGCTTGAGAACTGGATCGTCGTCATTCACCGCTCAGATCGCAGCGATCCGAGTCTGTTTCAATTTGGTCTGCGCCTACTCGATCATTTCCTGAATGAACATATACCCATCGCTGTGGCGTTCCAAATGCTCGAATTGGGAGGGTTTGTATAAAAGTGTTCGGTGGTGAAATGGTACAATAACTCTGCGCGGAAGTCAATCACCGTTAGACAGGAGACTATTCCAAAGAATGGGACATTCGTGGCAAGAAAAACGCACCTCTCATAAAAAGATGAGAGATGCGCCTGCGCGATGGAAGCACCAGGGGTGGAGGTGCTGCCGGCTTTGTCAGTTGTGAACTTGTCGTAAGAGATGATCTTCGGGGCGAAACGTGCTTCGCCTTTGACTCAGGCCGCGTGCCTGATGGCCGGCCGGAACTTGTAGCCATAAACGATCGCTCCCTGCTCGCCGTCTCTTTGCACTTTGCGCGTCACCATCTCCACTGGCATGCCGATCTTCACTTCATCGGCGTCCACGTCGGTGAGTTGCGCGGTCACCATAGGCCCCTCATCCAGATGTACCAACGCCACGGTGTAAGGGGCGAACTCCTCGAACCCGCGTGGCGGGTTGTAGACGGTGCTGTAGGAATAGACCTCGCCCTGCCCGCTGAAAACAAATGGCTTCTGGGCCGGTGCTTCGCATCCCGGGCAGACGTCACGGGGTGGGAAGATCCTCGCCCCGCACTTCTCGCATACCTCTCCAACCAGCCGGTAACGTTGTGCTTGAAGTCTCCAGTTCCTCGGTATACTCATTGCAATCTCCTTATTGGTAAATTGGTAAATTGGGAAACTGGGGAATTGGTAGACTGGGGAATTGGTCAGCCATTCGCGCTTTTGGTACGTCGCTCACCAATTTACCAATCTACCAATCTACCAATCTACCATCCTACCATCCTCTCCAAGATATGTGTAACCACCGTCGCGCCGCTGCCGCCGATGTTCTGGGCCATGCCCAGCCGCGCGTTTTTCACTTGATTGTCCCCGGCCAGGCCGCGCAACTGCTGCACTACCTCGACGATCTGGTAGATGCCGGTGGCCCCCACGGGGTGTCCCCGCGCCTTCAGCCCGCCCATCGTGGCGACAGGTACGCGGCCCTCGATTCCAATCTTCTCCTCCAGGGCCAGTTGCAGCCCCTGGCCCTTGTCCGCGAACCCGGCTGCCTCCAGGCTGAGCGCCGCCATGATGCTGAAGGCGTCGTGCAACTCGAACAGGTTTATGTCCTCCGGCCCGATTCCTGCCTGCTCGTACGCGCGGCGGGTCGAAATGATCGCCCCATCCAGCACCAGCGGATCGTGCCTGTCGTGCACGGCCAGGGTGTCGGTTCCTACAGCCGAAGCGGCGATGCGTATCGGGGCCGCCGAAAGTGCGCGTGCCGCGTCGGCCGGCGCCAGCACGACCGCTGCCGCTCCGTCGCAGATGGCGGAACTATCCAGCAGATTGATGGGGTCGCAGATCATCTTCGCCCTGGTGAAACGTTCGGCCTTGACCGGGAAGCGAAACATGGCGTACGGGTTGTTCATCCCATTCCGGTGGGCGTTGACGGCAAAGGGGGCAAAGTCCTGATGGCTATAGCCATACTCGTGCATGTAGCGCCGCATCAAAAGCGCGTTGATGGCGACGAAGGAGACCCCCTGCGCGGCCTCGTAGTCGCCGTCGGCCGCCATCGCCAGTGCCGTGGTTGTGTCGGGGCCGAGCGTGTCGGTCATCTTCTCCACTCCAACCACTATGACGATGTCCGCCAGTCCACCGGCGACGGCCATGTATCCCACCCGCAGCGCCGCCGCCCCGGAACCACAGGCCGCCTCGATCTTGAACGTTTCAATCCCGCGTAGCCCCGCAAAATCGGCGACCAACGCGCCCAGGTGTTCCTGTCCAGTCAGTTCACCCGATAGCATATTGCCCACGTAGAGTGCATCGGCTCGCGCCACGCCTGCGTCGGCCATGGCGGCCTGGAGTGATCCCAGCGCCAGATGTCGCAGGCTGGTATCCCAGTGCTCTCCTACTTTGGTCTGTCCCACACCGATGATAGCGACGTCTCTCATTGCATCAACTTCCTGGTGAACCGCACGTAGGTCGCGTAGTCAATCTCAACGCGCCGGGCGATGTAGTCACGGGTCGCCGGTGCCCGCTGTTGCCGCTCCTGGAGGCCAGCGGTGATACGGAGTGAGATGGCGTCCGACCCTGCTCCAGAGCCGTAACTCACCAACAACACCCGATCGCCCGGTGCGGCCACGTCCAAAATGGCCGTCAGGCCAATGAGCGAGGAGCCGGCGTAGGTATTCCCAATATCGTTGACCAGGAGCCCGGCCTCGATCTGCGCCGGCGTGAAGCCCAACCGCTTGGCCGCCGTCTGTGGGAACTTGGCGTTGGGCTGGTGGAAGACAGCGTAGGTGTAGTCGGCCGGCTTCGTTCCCAGCGCCTCCATCAGCCCTTGCGCAGCGGCGGTACTATGTTTGAAGTAGGCCGGCTGGCCTGTGAACCGGCCGCCGTGGGAGGGGTAGTGCTGGTAGGCCCGCCTCCAGAAATCGGGGGTGTCGGTGACGTAGGAGAACGAGCCCTCGAAGATGGCCAGCCCCTCCTTCGCCGGGCCGACCAGGTAGGCTGCCCCCCCCGCGCTGGCCGTGTATTCCAGCGCGTCGCCAGGGCGTGCCTGGGCCGTGTCCATCCCGATGGCGAGCGCATATTGCGCCATCCCCGAGCCGACGAAGCCGATGACGGCCTGGAGCGCCTCGGTACCGGCCTTGCAGGCGAACTCCCAGTCGCCGGCCTGCGTGTGGGGCGTGGCACCGATGGCCTCGGCCACAATGGTCGAGGTCGGCTTGACGGCGTAGGGATGCGACTCGCTCCCGACCCACACGGCGCGAATGAGCGCCGGGTCCACATTACCGGCGCGGGCCAGCGCGTTGCGGGCTGCCTCGATGGACATGGTGACCACGTCCTCGTCCAGCCCGGGCACCGACTTCTCCTTGATCGGCGTGCCGCCCTGTCCGCCCGCCCACACGCGGGCCACTTCGCTGGCCGGCAGACGGTACCTGGGAACGTAGGCCCCGTAGCCGATGATGCCGACCTCACGGTCAGGCTTGAGAATTGTGGGTTGGTTGTTGTTGGTCATAGTTGGGTCAGTATTCTTTCGGCCCGGTCGAGGCGGATGTGGCCCTCGGCGATCATACGCTCCACGACTTGTGCCACTTCATCACCCATGGCGCCGGCGGCAATGGCTACCTGCCGGGCGTGGAGCCGCATGTGGCCCCGCTGAATGCCCTCCGTCGCCAGCGCCCGCAGCGCCGCCAGGTTCTGGGCCAGCCCCACCGAGGCGATGATCTCCGCCAGTTCCTGTGCGGTCTGCACGCCCAGGATTTTGAGCGCCACCCGCGCCGTGGGATGCACGCGCGTCGCCCCGCCCACGATCCCCACGGCCAGCGGCATCTCCAGCGTACCGGCCAGGTTGCCTTCGGCATCGCGCGCCCAGGTGCTCAGGCTGGTGTAACGACCAGAGTGCGCAGCATAGGCGTGAGCGCCTGCTTCGACCGCCCGCCAGTCGTTTCCGATGGCAATAACGACCGCGTCCACGCCGTTCATAATGCCCTTGTTGTGGGTCGCGGCGCGGTACGGGTCGGCGGCGGCGAAGGCCCAGGCCTCGACGATGCCTTGCGCCACCCGCTCGCCGGAGAAATCCCCGAAGGCCAGCGTTTCCACCGGCACCGTGCACCTTGCCCGCGCCAGACGGTGGTCGGCCAGGTTGGAAAGGATGCGCAGTCCCACTCGCCCGCCGGTGATCTGCTCAATGCGAGGGGCCAGCGCTTCGCAG
>JAUWOI010000564.1 GCA_030612185.1 Anaerolineae bacterium | reverse complement strand
CTGGACGCGGCCAACGTGGACCTGAAGGCGTTCCGCGACGAGACCTATCGCAAGTACGTGGGTGCGCGGCTGCAGCCGGTGTTGGATAGCCTGAAGGTGATGAAGCGACTGGCCGTCTGGGTGGAGGTGACTACGTTGGTTATCCCGGGCATCAACGACGACCCGGCGGAACTGCGGGATGCAGCCCGCTTCGTGGCGCAGGAGTTGGGGGTGGAGACCCCCTGGCACATCAGCCGCTTCCACCCTGCCTACGAGATGACCGATGTGCCGCCCACGCCCGTCGCCACGCTCCAGATGGCGCGGGAGATCGGCCTGGAGGCGGGGCTGCGCTACGTCTACGTGGGCAACGTGCCAGGCGAGGCCAACACCTTCTGTCACGCATGCGGCCGTCTCCTGATCCGTCGCTCCGGCTACTGGATTCTGGAGAACCACGTCCAGCCGGATGGGAGTTGCACCGACTGCGGCACGCCGGTGGCTGGGGTTGGGATGGCGGGAGTGAAAAATCCCAAATCCCAATGACTGAACCCCAATTATAGAACGTCCAAGATCGAGATACCGCGCTCCTGGGCGCGCTGGGCCATCCATTCCTTGTGGTTGGCCGGCGGTGAGGGAACTTCGTCCTCGGGCCTCCGCTCCAGGTGCAGCGCATCGGTGGGGCAGACCGTGGCGCACAGCCCGCAGCCCACGCAGTGGGCATAATCCACCACGCAAATGTCCTCCGGCACTGCCAGAGCCCCGAACTGGCAGCGCTCGATGCAATCACCGCAGCCGATGCACTCCTCGGCGTCAACGACGGTGTGGAAGTCGGAGCGGGCGACGGCGGTGGGGATGCTGAACTCGGCCACGCCGCGCAGTATCCCGCAGCAGCAGGTGCAGCAGTTGCAGATGTAGTGGATATTGTCCCGGTAGTTGCCGGGGCAGTGCACCAGTCCTGCTTCCTCGGCCTCGTGCAGGATGCGTAGCGCATCCTCTTTGGTGATGGCGCGGGTCACCTCGCTGTGGTCGAAAGCATCCTCAACCGGTGCTAACATCAGACAATTCTCTACGGGATGGTCACACCCCTTGCCGACGAGCCGCTGCTGGACGCGACAGATGCAGTTACGCACACCCCACGACTTGGCCCCTTTCAGTAGTTCAGTGGCCTGCTCGTAGGGGAAAATCTCCAGGTCGAAGGGGATTGCCTCCTCGACGGGGACGACGCGGTGGACAGAGGGCATATCGCGGATGATGGCACCGCCCTGTGTCTCCTGATAGTACTGCTCGAACAGTGACGCCAGTTCCGCGTCCATCCGGGGCAACTGCTCCTCGTAGATGCCGACAACGAAGGGCATCAGTCCGAAGATGAATTGCCCCTTACCCTTTTTGGCGCGGATCAGTCCCCTGCGGGTCATTCCCTTGAGTGTGCGGTAGGCTGCGTCGGGGTCCACCCCGGCGCGGGTGGCGATGTCGGCGGCCAGCTCGCGGGTCAACCGCATCACCCCGGCCAGTGCCGCTTCCTCCGGCGTGAAGATCTTCGCCAGCAGCCGCAGTTCCACACCGCTCTCGGTGGGGGGGAAGCCGTTGGGAATGGCATCCAATCGCTGGGCCAGTTTACGGTAGATGTCCTGATGCATTACTTGTTCTCCTTTCGCTACAACGCGGTCTGGATGTTCCATTCACTCGATTATAGACCAGTGTTGCCCTTTTGTCTACTGCAGGTCGTTTCTTAGGGGACGTGTCTGTTCAGTGCAGCGCACTTGCACAAAATCGCGATTGGCTCCATAATCATCAGGTGTGCTGCTATTCGGTTTTCGCCGTGCAAAAGGCGCACCGGCCTGGAAGAGCCGGTGCTGGTTTGCTTCATGACCCAGCACCGCCTGTTCCACGGCGGTGCGACTTGCGAGAAGTATCAATCCGAACAGAGGAGAAACGATGTCCAAGCAATACCTGACCATCATACTGATCGTTCTTCTGCTCGCCATGTCGGCCTGTATGCCGCAGGAAACGCCCACAGTGTCTCCGACCGAGACGCCCTTGCCCGCCACGCCGCTGGTCATCAGTGAGGTGCAGGCCGGCGCGATCGGCAACAATAACCTGGAGTTCATCGAACTCTACAACGCGACCACCGCGCCGCTTGACCTGGAGGGCTACGCGCTGGCCTACCGGCTGGCGGCCAGTCAGGAGGACATGCTCATCTATGCCTGGGCCGAAAGCGCCCCTATCCCGGCCCACGGCCATTACCTCCTGGTGCGGGCTGGCCAGGAGGACGCGATCAGTGTTGTGCCCGATGCCGAGTTTGACCAGGCCATCAACACCAATGGTGGCGGGCTGGCGCTTCTGGATCTCCAGGGCCAGGTCGTGGACAGCGTCGGGTGGGGCAACGCGCCGGAGGCTTTCGTCGAGGGGAGTCCGGCCCCAGTGCCCGAAAACGACACCTCCATTGAGCGCCTCCCCGGCGGCGAGGAGGGCAACTTCGGCGATACCGGCGACAATTCCGCCGATTTTGTTGTCAATCCCGCGCCGGCCCCGCAGAACGTCGGAAGTCTGCCCACGCCGGTTGAGGCGGAGCGGTTCTTCATCACACTCGTCGCGCCACCTAGTGTCGAGCCGGGGGCGCAGTTCGACTACGAGTTGGAGGTGACCAATCACACCGGCAACACGACGCACGACGTGCAAATCGTCTTCACCGTTCCCCTCAGCCTGACCATCGTCAGCGCTTCCGATGGCGGA
>JAUWOI010000541.1 GCA_030612185.1 Anaerolineae bacterium | reverse complement strand
CCCGCCCACCACGACGTCCGCCCCAAACTCTCCGGGCGGCTTCAGGAGTCCCATGGCAAGGGGGTCGGCCACGACGATCAGGAGCGCGCCAACTCCATGCACAGCATCGGCTAGATCGCTCAAATCCTCGACGCGGCCCAGGAAGTCAGGATACTGAACGATGAGACAAGCCGTCTCCTTATCGAGGAAACCCGCTAATCCTGCTGATCCACTGTTGTCGCCACCGTTCTCATCCCCCACAATGGTCAGCCCCATCCCCTGCGTGTAAGTGCGCACCACGGCCCGGTATTCAGGATGCACCCACGGGGAGATGATGACTTTGCGCCGCTTCAGGCGGTGGACGTTGATAGCGGTGATGACCGCCTCGGCGGTCGCAGTGGCACCGTCGTAGTGGGAGGCGTTGGAGACCTCCATACCGGTGAGAGTGCAGATCATCGTCTGGTACTCGAAGATGGCCTGCAGAGTGCCCTGGCTGATCTCCGGCTGGTAGGGGGTGTAGGCAGTGTAGAACTCCCCCCGGCGCAGGACCGCGTCCACCACGGCGGGGACAAAGTGGCGGTAGGCCCCCGCTCCTAAGAAGCAGGGGGCGTCGGTGGCGGTGAGGTTGGCCCCGGCCAACGTCTCCAGTTCCCAACGGACCTCCATCTCCGAGAGAGCGCGGGGCAGATTCAGTTTGGGGAAGCGGGCGTGCGCGGGCACGTCCTCGAACAGTTCTTCAATGGACCGGACGCCAATGGCAGTGAGCATGGCATTCCGTTCCTCACTCGAATGAGGAATATAGGGCATAGCACCTCCGTGCCAATGCTGATTGATGTAGGGACATCCCTAACGAATGCCCTCAGAGGCGGCCACAGAGAGCCGGGCGACCGCAAAGGCCGCTTTTATTCCTCTTCCTCTGCGACAAACGCTTCGTAGTCGTCAGCATCCATCAGGCCGTCGAACTCAGCGGGGTCGGATGGGGCAAAGCGGATCAGCCAGCCTTCGCCGTAGGCATCGCTGTTGACCAACTCCGGTGCGTCCTCCAGTGCCTCGTTGACGGCCGTGATCTCCCCGCCCATAGGCATGTAGATGTCGGAGGCGGCCTTGACCGATTCGACGACGCCGAAGACATCCCCTCTGTCGAGGGTGTCACCGACTTCGGGGAGTTCGACATAGACGATGTCGGAGAGAGACTCCTGGGCATGGTCACTGATGCCGCAGACAACTTCACCATCGTCCAACCGAGCCCACTCGTGGTTCTCAGCATATCGTGCATTGGCATCTAGTTTCATAGTTATCGCTCCTTGTGTGGATGTAGATATGATTGTAGCGGCGCGACGGGCCACGCCGCTTGTGGTGGGCGGTACAGGACTCGAACCTGTGACCTTCTGGGTGTAAACCAGACGCTCTGACCAACTGAGCTAACCGCCCACGGGTTCATTATAACCAAGAATCACAGGCACGTCAATGTCACAGCCGGGGCAGGACAATGGACTGCTGCCGCTGATACTTCCCTTTCTTATCAGCGTAAGAGACCTCACACTCCTCATCTGCTTCAAAGAAGATCACCTGGGCGATGCCTTCATCAGCGTAGATCCTGGCCGGCAGGGGCGTGGTGTTGCTGATCTCCAACGTGACGTATCCCTCCCACTCCGGTTCAAAGGGCGTCACGTTCACGATGATCCCGCAGCGAGCATAGGAACTTTTGCCCACACAAATCGTCAGTACGCTGCGCGGAACACGAAAATACTCCACTGTGCGGCCTAACACAAACGAGTTGGGCGGGATGACACATACCTCGCCCCTGAAATCAACGAAGGAATTATCATCAAAACGCTTGGGGTCCACGACGATGGACTTGCTCGACTTCAGTTCGGCCAGTGCGCGGGAGGCCGCGTCGCGACGATGCGATAGATATGGCCACACCTGCGACAGGATGTACTGCACGTCGGCCGTCTTACTCACAACCAACTCACTCTGCACCTCATCGAACTCCCGCACCCGACCCGTACCGATGAGCGCCTGCAGCCCCTCCAACAACCGTCGGTCGTCGCCGGCGACGACGAGCGCCAGGCTAGGCCGCCCTTGCAGCCCCGAAGCGTCGTAGCCGATCTGCCCCTGCACGTCCAGTATTCCCGCGACGTAGGCACACTGCACGTCGGAGAGTTTAGCCGCCGTGATCTCTGGCTGAAAGATCTTGAACTCGCCGGCCACGCGGATGTCGTAGCCATAAGATGAGAGGCCATAGGAAATGACCCCGTCGCGCACCTGCCCATCCACGAACGGCTCAATCATCCGCTGCTCCAGCGCCATCTTGCGAATCCAGTGGTCGGGCTTCAACCCCATCGGCTATGCCACCTCGATCGGTAAATTGGGAAACTGGTAAATTGGTAGATTGGGGAGCGAATGAGTCGATTGGCCAACTTACCAATCTACCAATCTACCAACTCACATCCGCTCCGGCGCGGTTACCCCCAGCAATCCCAACGCCTGCGCCAGCGTCAGCCGGGCCGCCCGCACCAGCATCAGGCGCGCTCGGGTCCGCTCTGGCTCATCTGAGGCGACGACGCGACAGTCTCGGTAGAAGGCGTGGAAAACTGCGGCCAGATCGTGCGCGTAAAAGGTCAGGTGGTGTGGGGCCAATTGCGTCGCTGCCAGCGCCACGACCTCCTGCAACTCCAGCATCTTACGGATCAGCGCCAGTTCGCTGGGGTGGGTCAGTTGCGAGACGTCGCCCTGAGTCCCCAGGTCCCACCCCAGGCCAACGGCGTGACGAAGTATGCTGGAGATGCGGGCGTGGGCGTATTGAACGTAGAACACCGGGTTCTTCTCCGACTGCTCGACCGCCAGGTCCAGATCAAAGTCTATCGTCGCATCAACAGTGCGCGTGAGGAGCAGGAAGCGAATCGGGTCCGGGCCGACCTCGTCGAGCAATTCGCGCAGCGTGACGAATTCCCCGGAGCGTGTCGACATGGCGACTTTCTCACCGTTGCGATACAGGATTGCGAACTGCACCAGTAACACATCCAGCT
>JAUWOI010000136.1 GCA_030612185.1 Anaerolineae bacterium | reverse complement strand
TCCTTCTTGATGCTGAACACGCCTTCCAGGTCCACGCCGGGCAGGGGCAGGACAAGCGGCTGGGAGCCGGTGGCCAGGAAGAGTTTCTCGTAGCCGATGGTCTCTCCCCCGGCCGTGGCGACCGTTTTCGCCTCCCGGTCTATGGAGGTGACCTCATCAACGATCAGGTCAATGCCGTTCTTGGAGAGCGCCGCATCCGGGATCAGGTTGTTGTCCGTGGAGCCCACCGTGCCAAAGATGTACGGGATGCCACACGGGATCATTACCTGCTGCTCCTTGCGGACGAGGGTGATCTTGGCATCGGGATAGTGACGCCTTACGGTAATCCCTGCCACGAGCCCGGCGGCGCTGCCGCCGATGATCAATGCGTCTGTCTTTATCATTCTGGAACCTCCTTATTGATGTTATTTCAATCCGATTCGTCATGCCAGGAGACACTGATTATGTTCGAGCGTCCACCAACAATGTGCCGTGTTTGTCTCTCTACTCTCTCTATCTTTGTCTCTTCTTGGGCCTATTGTCGTGGAACAGATGGCGCTCGAGTCGTTCGGCCCTACAGGAAACTTTCCAGAAACGTATTGACATCTGATTGACGGAACACCGGCCCGTCCAGGCAGACGAGTTTTTCGCCCATATTGCAGCGGCCGCACTTGCCAACGCCGCAGTGCATACGGGATTCAAGCGTGATCAACATTTGGTCTTCCGGAAAGCCCAACTTGCCAAGCGTTTTGCCGACGAAATAGATCATGATGGGCGGGCCACAAGTGATGGTTGTGGTGCTCTCTGGCGACGGAGCGACTTGTTCCAGAATCTGGGTGATCAACCCCACGTTGCCCGTCCATCCCTCCGCCGGCCGGTCAATGGTGACGTGCATCTCTGTATCGGGCGCATTGTTCCACTTGTCGTATTCGTCGGTGAAGACCAGCAGATCGGGACTGCGCGCTGCCCAAAAGATGGTCAGGTGGCCATAGTCGGCGCGGTGGCTCAGGATATACTGAATGACTGGACGCAGGGGGGCGCCGCCGATGCCACCGCCTACCACGACGATATTCTGCCCCTTGATCTCATCCATTGGAAAGTGATTGCCCAGAGGGCCACGGATGCCCACTGTGGAGCCCAGCGGCAGCATGTGGATGTGGCGGGTCACGTGACCCGCATCGTGGATAGCAACCTCAATGGCAGGGCCACACTCGGGGATGTTGGCGAACCCGAATGGCGCTTCGCCCACGCCAAGAGCAGAGAAGAAGAGAAACTGCCCCGGTTTCCAGACAAAGAACTTGGCCCGCTCTGCCGGGTCATCGAGTTCAATCTGAAACAACCGGATATTTGTGGCCAGTTTCCTCGTGCCAACCAAAGTCCCTAGATAAGGACGCATGGGATTTGGGACTTGAGATTTGGGATTTTCCATCATGCTTCCCCCCTCTGTGCCAGATCGTGTAGCACCTCACTGATGTCTATGTTGACGGGACAGACGGCGATGCATCGTCCACAGCCCACACATCCGACGGGCACGTTGTAATCTGTGGGAACGTAGTAGAATTTACAGTAAAAGCGGTTGCGCGACCGCTGGCCAGGGTTGGCCCGCGGGTTGGCTCCACCCGCCACAGTGCGATAATTCACGCCCTGGCAACTATCCCAACTGCGCACCCGTCGCGTGATGTTCCCGCCGTCCGGGTGAACCACTTTTTCATCGCGCACGTCGTAGCAGCGACAGGTCGGGCAGACGTAGACGCAGGCGCGGCAACTCAGGCACCGCTCACCCACCCGGTCCCAGTAGACGTCGTCGAACGAGTCTAGCCATTGCTGCTCCGTCGGCGTCCCGAACGTTTCGTTGAGTTTCGGCTCTGGCAGCACCAGCCCCTCCACCTCTTGCAACGCCATCCCTTGAGCGAGCCCCTCGCCCTTTTCGGTGACGATCTCCACAGCGTACCCACCTTCGACCTGAGTCAACAGGATGTCCACATCGTCACTGACATTCGGTGCGCCGCCCACGCTAGTGCAGAAGCAATTTTCCCACATCTCTGGGCAGGATAGCCCCACCAGCGTCGTATTACGGCGGCGCTGGGCGTAGTAGGCATCGGCTGGCTCCTGCTCCAGCATGATTGCATCCAATACGCGCAGACCGCGTGCATCGCAAGGACGGATGCCAAAGATCACCTGCTGCCCTTCCATCTTGGTCTCGTGCAGTGTAACCTCACCGCTGACATCGGTCTCAATGGTGAAGAGAGTTTCGGTTTTGGGAAAGAGAAACTCGCGGGCCGATATCACGGTGCGCTGGAAATCCCACACGATCTCATCGGCGCTGCCCACAGGCCGGTAGAGCGCATACATCCCCGCAGCGGGTGTATGTGCCAGTCCCGGCGCTTCACCGATGTTGGACGGCACTGGCGCGATGAGCGTCACCTTCCGGGCCAGGGTATCGAGCCAGTCACGTAACGCCTGTGTGTTAATGAATCTCATTGATATCCTCCTCGCCTGTGAGTTTCGTGACCAGAGGCGTAGGTTCTTCACTCAAGCCAGCGCGGTAGCCTCCCATCATTTGCTCGACCTCCTTGACAATCTTGCAGTTGAGGAGACTGAGCGGGATACCCATCGGGCAGACCATTTCACAGGCATTACATTCACCGCAGCGACCTGCCAGGTGAAAGGCCCGGGTAATGTGGAAAAACGCTTTCTCTGGAATAGCATCGGTAATGCCTATCCACAACGAGTCGTCGCGTTCAGATTCACAGACGTCGCAGAAACAGCCAGGACAGGCCTGACGACAGGCGTAGCAGCGGATGCAGCGGTCGAATTCGCCCAGCCAGTAAGCCAGCCGATCATCTTGTGGCAGCGCCTCCAGATCCTCGACGTCGGTGTAGGTATCAGCGACGGCGGAGACCTCCGGAGGTTCGCCGAAGAGCGCGTCGTAGAGCAATGGCACTCGTTGATCACAGCGCGCACAGCGCGCCTCCAGCGTGCCGTCGGCATTCTGCATCCCCGGGCAGGCCAGGCCAATGATGTAAACCTTGTCGCGCTGTACCTGATTCTCATTGAGCAGCACCTGCAGCGAACGCGCATCGCACGGCTTGACCAGAATCCCGGTGGTTGGCACCTCCTCGCCTTTCTTGCGCGGCTTGTTGCGCCGATTCAGGTAGGTGACCAGATTATGGTCACACCGGGTGTTAAAGATCAGCCGGCCAACCTCGTCTGGCTCGTGGATGAACGCCGGGCGCACACGGCCCGTCGGCCCGACCTCGTAGCCGATCACACATTCTACCGTCTCATTTTCTAGCAGTTCCCGCACCTTGGCACAGAGTTCTTCGATCAAGGCGCACCTCCTTCCATTCGTAGCGGCGCCGAAAGCGGCCCTAATGCGCGCACGTCTTCGACAAACTCGTTAGTCACCTGGGCGAATTGTGGGCTCTCGGCGGCGGAAACCCACTTGAGCCGCAGCCGATCAGGCTCGACACCCATGTAGATCAGCAACTTGTGCAAGAGCGGGATGCGCTTGACCGTGCGATGGTTGCCACTATCGTAATGGCAGTCACCGATGTGGCACCCCAGCACGATTACGCCGTCGGCGCCAGACATGAACGCTTTCAGGATCAACTCGGCCGAGACGCGCGCGGAACACATCACGCGCACCGGCAGGACATTGGGCGGCGACGGTATCCGCGCCACGCCAGCACTGTCGGCCGCGGCGTAGGAACACCAGTTACACATAAACGCGACAACCTTAGGTTCAAATCCCTCGATTGCGTTAGATGACGACTTGCTCATAGAGCACCCCCATAATCTGCCCGACCAATTGGTCATCGGTGAAGTGTAGAGGCGTGATGGCGTCCGACGGGCAGGCTGCGGCGCAGGAGCCACACCCCTTGCACAGTGCAGCGTTGACGTTCGCCTTACTGTCTTCGCCCAGACTGATGGCCGTGTATGGACAGACAACGACGCATTTGCCACATCCCGTGCAATAGCGGGTCAACACATGCGAAACCGTCGGTGAGATCGTAACCTCGCCCTTGTCCAGCAGCGCCAGCGCCATAGAGGCCGCCGCGCCGGCGTGGGCCACCGTATCCGGCACGTCCTTGGGGCCCTGGGCGACACCGGCCAGGAACACCCCGTCGGTGTTGGTCTCCACCGGGCGCATTTTGGGATGCGCTTCGGCAAAGAAACCGTCCTCAGAGAGGCTCAGGCCAAAGAGAGAAGCCACTCGACTGGCGTCGCGTGGGGCTTCGATGGCTGTGCTGAGCACAACCATATCCACGTCCGCCTGCACCATCCGGCCCAGGTTGGCGTCCTCTCCCTTGACGCGCAGTTTGCCGTCAGGGAGCACCTCCACCTCGGCGCCCCTGCCGCGCACCATGCAGATGCCCTCCTTCTGCACCCGCTCGTAGAACTCCTCGTAGGCTTTGCCGAAGGCGCGCATGTCCATATAGAACTCATACACCTCGGCCCCGGTCTTGTCGCGCACCAGGTGGGCCTGCTTGAGCGAGTACATGCAGCAGATGCGGGAGCAGTACTCGTGTGCATTGTGGTCACGGCTGCCGACGCAATGGATGATCGCCACGCGCTCAGGCTTGCGCCCATCGGCCAGCAGAATCTCGCCGCCGGTGGTGCCGCCGGCGTTGGAGAGGCGCTCAAACTCCATCCCAGTGATGATGTTGGGCGATTTGCCGTAGGAGTACTGGGAAAGTTGAGCGGGGTCCCACATCTCGAAGCCGGTAGCGACGATGATGGTCCCTACGTCCAGTTCCAGTATCTGGTCCTGCTGGTCGAAGTTGATTGCGCCGGCCTCGCACACCATCTGGCAGACCCCGCAAGCATCCGCGATTTCACCGTTGCTGCGGTCGTTCTGGCGGAAATGGATGCAGGCGTCGGTGTCAATCACCGGCACGCGGGGCACCGCTTGCAGCGATGGCACCCAGATAGCCGAGGTCGGCCCCAGCGGCTTTTCCTTGTAGACCGCCTCCTGCTCCAACACGATCTCGATAGCGCCGGTGGGGCACATAATGGTGCAGGCCCCACAGCCGATGCACTGGCGGGTCTTTTCCAAGAAGGGCGGCCCAACCCGCCGCTCAACACCGGACTGGGAGAAGTTCAACACATCGGCTTTCACCAGTTCGTGGCATGTGCGCACGCATAGGCCGCAGAGGATACATTTCTCGTCCGGATCGTCTACTGGGAAAGGTGGCTCTGTGACCCCGTACTCCCGCGCCAGGTCCTGGATGACCGGCACGTTGGGGCAGCGCGAGAGCAGCAACCCCAGGACAACCTTGCGGGCCTCGATGATGGCCGGGGAGCGGGTCTTGACCTCCAGTCCATCCCACGCGGGATACGTGCAGGATGTCTCTATCCTGGACCAACCCCTGCGGATCACTTCTACCACACAGAGGCGGCAGGCACCGTAGGGCTCCAGGAGTGGGTGATAGCATAGAGCGGGAATCTCGATTCCGGCCTGCCGGGCGACCTCAAGGATAGTCTGCCCTTCTTCGGCCTGGACCTTTTGTCCGTCAATGATCAGTGTAGCCATATCGTTATCCCTCCGTTATCTCACGCCCACCGCGTCGAACTTGCAGACGTCGCGACAGATGCCACATTTGATGCACAGCGCCGGATCTATGACGTGTAACTCTTTCTTCCCCCCGCTGATCGCCTCCTGCGGGCACTTGCGGCGGCAAAGACCACAGCCGGTGCACAGGTCCTCGATGACGTAGTACTCGATCAGCGCCTTGCAGACGCCGGCCGGACACTTGTGGTCCACGACGTGGGCCACGTACTCATCGCGGAAGTAGCGCAGGCCGCTGAGGAAGGGATCGGGCGCCGTCTTGCCCAGGCCGCACAGCGAGACCGATTTTACCACCCGCCCTAGCGTCTCCAACGTCTCCAGATCGGCCATCTCCCCCTGTCCCTCGGTGATGCGGGTCAGGATCTCCAGCATACGCCGGATACCCTCACGACAGGACGTACATTTGCCACAGGATTCGTCTCGCAGGAAGTCGAGGAAGTAGCGGGCGACGTCTACCACGCAGATGCGGTCGTCCCAGACGATCACCCCGCCGGTACCCATCATTGAGCCTGCCTCGGCCAACGTCTCGTAGTCCATAGGCATATCCAGCAGGCTAGCGGGGACACAGCCCCCCGAAGGGCCGCCGATCTGAATTGCTTTGAACTCCCGCCCCTTGGGAACGCCACCACCCACGTCGAAGACCAATTCGCGGATGGTGGTACCCATCGGCACCTCAACCAGTCCCACGTTGTTGACCTTGCCGGCCAGCGAGAAGACCTGTGTCCCCTTGCTGGTTTCGGTGCCAATGCTGGCGAACCACTCGGCGCCGCGATTGATGATCTCCGGCACCATGTTCAAGGTCTTGACGTTGTTCAGACAACTGGGCTGGCCCCACACCCCTTTCTCGGTGGTGTGGATATGCTTGGGGCGTGGCTCGCTGACTCTGCCCTCCACGGCGTGCATCAGCGCGGTGGACTCGCCACCTACGAAGGAGTGGGCCCCAAGCCTGAGTTCCACGTCGAAATCGAAGCCGGAGCCCAGGATGTCCTCGCCTAGCAGTCCATACTCTCGCGCCTGCTCGATAGCGGTCCTCACGCTCCTCACCGCCAGCGTGTGCTCGTAAGGAATATAGAAGAACCCCTGGTGAGCACCGATGACGTAGGCGCCGATGACTAGCCCCTCCAGGATACTGTGCGGGTCAGCCTCCATCAGCGCGCGGTCCATAAAGCAGTTGGGGTCGCCCTCGTCACCGTTGACAATGACGTACTTAATGTCGCCCTCGGCCTTACGGCCGGACTCCCACTTGCGGCCGGTGGAGAAGCCGGCCCCGCCACGGCCCCGCAACCCCGATTTTTTGACCTCCTCGATGATCTCTTTAGGAGTCATTGAGGTGAGTGCCTTTGCCAGCGCCTGGTAGCCGCCGACAGCGATGTACTCTTCGATGGACTGAGGGTTGATCATCCCGCAGTTGCGCAAGACGATGCGCATCTGCTTAGCGTGGAAAGGGATATCCTCGTAGTAAGGAATGCGTTTGCGTGTCGTCGGTTCTCTGTACGTTAGTCGCTCGACGACCCGGCCCTTGACTAGCGTCTCCTCCACCAATTCGGGCACATCGGCGGGTTGCACCTCTATGTAAAAGATGCCATCAGGCTGGATCAGGAGCACCGGCCCCATAGAGCAAAAGCCCCGGCAGCCGGCCTCGACCACTCTGACCTCTCCCTCCAGGCCACGCCGTTTCACCTCCGCTTCAAGCGCCGGTATCAGGTCCGGTGCGCGGTCGTGCAGGCAACTGACCAGTACGTCGACACGATATCGTTCAGCCATTCTCATCCTCCTACCCGCCCGACGGCCCACTCTTCCACCACGTTGCCCTGTACCACGTGTTCCTCGATGATACGCGGTACCATGGCGGGCGTGACGTTGCCGTAGGTGATGCGGGGTTCGCCGCCCTGCTGGATGTCCACCAGCGGCTCTTTCGAACACATGCCGATGCAGCCGACGGTGGTCACGTGAGCGTCAATGTTGCGCGCCTCTAGATCGGCCAGAATGGCGTGCATCGTTTCCCGCGCCCCGGCCGAGATGCCACAGGTGCCCATGCCTACCGTGATGGTTGTGCTTGTCTCGGTGCGGGCCTTGATGTCTTTCTGCAATTGCTGGCGCAACTTCTGCAGTTCTTCTAAACTCTTAAGTCTAGGCATTGTGTTATCTCCTCCCTATGCTGCCTCTGGAAGCGCGCAACTGCACGTCTCTATCACTTCGCTGACACGATCGGTGGTCATCTTGGCATACGGTTCCTCGTTGACCATCACAAGAGGTGCCTGCGCACAGGCTCCCAGACAGGAGGTCGCCTCCAGTGAGAACTTGCCGTCGGAAGTGCTCTCGCCGGCCTTGATTCCCAATTCTCGCTCAAACGCTTCTAGGATAAGCGGACCAGCGTGCACGTAGCAGGCGGTGCCCATGCACACGCGGATGCAATATTCCCCCTTCGGTCTGAGAGTAAAACTGCGGTAGAAAGTGGCTATGTGATAGACCTCGCCCAGAGGTATACTCAGCCGCTCTGCCACCAGTTCCAGTGCCTCGCGTGGCAGGTAGTTGTACTCCCGTTGGATGTCCTGCAGCACAGCCAGGCTGACCGCCCGGTCAGCGCCATAGCGATCAATGATCTCGTTGACTTGATCCAGGCTCATCGCTCTCCGGGCCTCCTCTCCCCAATGCTCATCTCGCCCATCTTGATCAGTTTCAGGGACGGGACGCGCCGCGTCATACACTCGGTCCAGCACAGGCCGCAGCCGTTGCACTTGTCCTCGTCTACGTAGCGGGCCTTCTTGCGCACCTTGACCTTAAAGTTGCCCACATAGCCCGAAACCTCCTCGACCTCACTGTAACTCAGGAGCGTAATGTTGGGATGCCGACCGGCATCCATCATCTTGGGGCCGAGAATTCAGGTACTACAGTCAAGGGTGGGGAAGGTCTTGTCCAGTTCGGCCATGTGGCCGCCGATGGAGGGCTCCCGCTCAACCAGGTAGACCGGGTAGCCAGCATCCGCCATCGTGAGCGCCGCCTGGATGCCGGCGATGCCCCCACCGACGACGAGCGCCGCCTGGGTGACCGGCTCCTTGTGTGACTCCAGTGCTTCCTGGTAGACCACCCGATAGACGGCCGAACTGACCAACCGCTTCGCCTTGGCCGTTGCCTGCGTCATGTCCTTGATAATCCAGGAGCAGTGCTCGCGGATGTTGGCCATGGCAAAGTAGTAGGGATTGAGGCCGGCTTCAGCGACGGCTGTCTGGAAGGTGGGCTCGTGCATGCGTGGGGTGCAGGAAGCGACCACCACGCGGGTGAGACCTAACTCCCGGATGTCGTCCTTGATCATGTTCTGGCCAGGCTCGGAGCACATGTACTTGTACTGGCGGGCGACGGTCACGTTGGGCAACCGGCTGGCGAAGGTGACTACCTCCGGTACGTTGACCGTGGCGGCGATGTTGATGCCGCATTCGCAGATGTATACGCCGATTTTAGGTTGCTCCATATTTACACCTCTCGTCTGTGATAGTAGAATTTGTCCATACTATTGGTGACACCTCGCTGTCATACACATCTCCTGGGTTCGTAGATTCGTAAATTCGTTACAAGTATTCAACCGACACCAACTTACCCCGTGTCTTCAGGTCGTGCATCAGTTCCTCCACCACTGCCTGCCGTAGCGGGACAGTGCGGGCGGCGTCGGCAGCCTGAGCCGGGTTAACTGCTAAGCCGACGATGAAGTGGACTATGTCGGCTTCCAGCAGTGCACAGGCCAACCGCGTGGCTCCGTCCTCCCCCCGGGGGAGATCGTGCACCCGCTTTGCCCCTGTTATGCGCTCCCGCGCCTTGCCCAGCGTCACCAATCCCTCTGTAACCAGGTTCATTCCCTCCAGGCGCGCGACGGGTGGCACCTCTGCCCCGCCGTCTTCGGGGCGGG
>JAUWOI010000234.1 GCA_030612185.1 Anaerolineae bacterium | reverse complement strand
AAAAGCTGATCCGCGAAATGGTAGGTGTCGAGGACACGGGGATTTTCCTGCCCGTCGTGGGCACGCTAGCCTTTTTCATCGGCGCCGCGAACCTGATTGGCTTGGTCCCCGGCCTAAAATCCCCCACGCCGGACATCAATACGCCGCTGGCCATGGCCTTGGTCGTCTTTTTCAGCGTGCCCGACTTCGGGGTTCGCACGCGCGGCGTGTGGAGCTATCTGAAGCACTATGTCGAACCGATCTTCTTGATGCTGCCCGTCGAAATCGCCAGCGAGATTGCGCGCACCTTTTCGCTCACCTTCCGGCTGTTCGGCAACATCATGGGAGAGGAGATCGTCATCAGCGTCCTGTTTATCATCATGCCGCTCTTTGTGCCGGTGCCGATGATGCTATTCAGCATCTTTACCGGCCTGTTACAGGCATACATCTTCACGCTTCTGACCTGTGTGTACATCGGCGGAGCGGTCCAAGCGCACCATTGATCAATGAACAATTGGAAACCAGAAACCAGGTTTTTCGGAAAAAACCTGGTTTCTAAATAACCAAAAATCACAACGAGGAGGAATGAAATGGACTGGAACAACCTGCCATGGGATAAGATCTTTATCGTGTTGACGGTCTTGGTCTCTGGACCGGGCATCATCGTAGGTATTATGGTGCCGGCCATCGGGCAGACGATCGTTGCAGCGGCCGGGCTGAAGGCAATTTCCCGACAGCCCGAAGCAGGCGACCGCATCAACAGCATCGTTCTGCTTTCTCTGGCTATGCTGGAGTCGCTGGCTATCTATGTGCTGGCGGTCATCTTGATCTTGATCTTTGCGGACCCGATGCTCAAGTATATCGTCAGCGAATAGCGAATAACGAATGGCGAATGGCAAATAGCGGTCATTGAAATACGCTGACTCCTAACCGCTAACTGCTGATTCCTAACTGCTAGCCGCTGATGGAGGTGGTTATGCTGGAAATCAACCTGAGCACACTGCTTCTACAAGTCGCCAATTTCCTCATCCTGGCCTACATCCTGACTCGCTTCCTCTTCAAGCCACTGAAAGAGATGCTCGATAAGCGTACGGGCCAGGTGACAAAGGCCGTGAATGAGGCGGAAAAGACTGCTCGTGAAGCCAAAGTGTTGAGACTGGAGTACAACAAAAAACACGAGAACATTGACGCAGAAATCGCGGCGCTCAAGAACGAAGCCCGCATCGTCATTGATCAAACGCGGCAACAGATGCTCCAGGAGACCTACCAGGAGATCGAGGCCATGCGCACGCGCGCCCGCGAGGAGATCGAACAACAGCGCACCGACGCGCTGCTCCTACATCGCAGCAGAATTGGCGAACTGGTGGCTACACTCACCCAGCGTATGATGAAAGGTGTTCTCAACCCGCAACTACATCAGGCTTACCTGGACATCTTTCTGGACCAATTGCGCTCGGTGCAATTGGAAGGACGCATCTCTACCAACAATGGAGAGCCTATTTCGGCCGAACTGATCACTGCCACTCTCCTGGTCCAGGAAAACAAAGCGCGGATCGCGTCCACGCTGGAGACAATGGTATCCGAACCCATTGACATGGCATGCCGTGTTGATGCCGGTCTGATCGCCGGCGCGATGGTGCGCTTTGGCGATATGCTGATTGACGGCAGCCTGCAAGGGCAACTCCAACAACTGCGCAGCCGGTACGAGGCGGAAATTACCTGAATCTATGAACAATTCCGTCACATCTTCCCCACTACACACAGCCGACCTGCTAGATCTCATCGCCCGCATGGGCAATGAGCAGCAGTACCAACTCCGCCAGATTGAACTGGCATACAGTCTCGAGACCGAGTACCATATTTCGGCCTTGCGTGGACTGATTGACCAATATCGCTACCGCTTGTCGGCACAGAGCGTGGGATCGGTCAAACAGGTGGGCGATGGCGTGGCTATCGTCTCTGGCCTGCGCGGCGTGATGGCGGACGAGTTGGTACTGTTCCCCGATGGCACTTTTGGCCTGGCGTTGGACCTCGACCACGACTACGTGGGCTGCGTGCTGTTGGGGGCCGACGAGAACATCTACGCGGGCGACATTGTCAAAGGAACTGGGCGGGTGATTGACGTGCCGGTGGGCGAACCGCTCCTGGGACGGGTGGTCAACGCGCTGGGCCAGCCCATTGACGACCTGGGGCCGTTGGAGGCCACAGAGAAAACCGTGCGTCGCCCCATAGATTGCCGTGCGCCGACCTTTATCCAGCGCACGCCGGTCAGCGAACCGCTGCAGACTGGCATAAAGGCTATCGACTCGGTCATCCCGTTGGGGCGCGGACAGCGTGAGTTGATCATCGGCGACCGGCAGATCGGCAAGACCGCCATCGCCGTTGACACGGTCATCAACCAGCGTGGACAGTCCGTCTATTGCATCTACGTCTGCATTGGACAAAAGATGTCCACCGTGGCGCAGATCGTGGAGACGTTCCGTGAGCACAAGGCACTGGACTATACTACCGGCGTCGTCGCCAGCGCCGAGGAGCCGCCTTCGATGGCCTACCTGGCCCCTTATGCCGGCTGCGCCATGGCCGAAGCGTTCATGTACGCCGGCCGGGACGTGTTGATCGTCTACGACGACTTGAGCAAACACGCCATTGCCTACCGCCAACTCTCACTGCTGCTGCAACGGCCGGCGGGGCGCGAGGCCTACCCAGGCGACGTCTTTTACCTGCACTCGCGCCTGCTCGAACGCTCTGCCCGTCTCTCCCCTGCGTACGGCGGGGGAAGTATGACCGCCCTGCCCATCATCGAGACTCAGGCGGGCAACATTGCGGCCTACATCCCCACCAACCTCATCTCGATCACCGACGGGCAGATTTACCTGACCACTCAACTCTTCAACCAAGCCGTCCGCCCGGCCATAGACGTGGGGCTCTCCGTTTCCCGCGTGGGCGGCGCGGCACAGAACAGCGCCATGCGCGCCGTGTCGCGTCACCTGGCGCTGGATATTGCCCAGTTCCTCGAACTGCAGATCTTTGCCCGCTTCGGCACCGAACTGGACAAAGCCACGCGCGAGCAGTTGGCCCGCGGCGAGCGAGTACGCGCAATCCTGACTCAACCCCAATACGAGCCCATGCCGGTCACGCACCAGGTGGTCGTCATCTATGCCGCCGGACAGGGCTACCTGGACGACGTACCAATCGAGCAAGTGCACCGTTTCGAGACCCTCTTGCTCAAGTTCCTGCAACAGCAGCACTCGGGCCTGCTGGCCGAGTTCTCCACCGGCCACTGGAACCCTCACCTGGAGACAGACCTACGGCACGCGCTGGCCCGTTTCAAGGAGCAGGTATGGCCCAGGTAGCCGGCGAGATACGGCACCACCTCCAGAGCCTGGAGGACATTCGCCATTTGTTACGTTCCATCCGGGCCATGTCGGCCATTCGCTGGCGGCGGGCGCGAGCACGGCTACAATCAGCGCAAGAGTATGCCGCCGCCGTAGACCACCAACTCGCCCTGGCCACGACTTTCCCCACACCGCTGACGCGAGGAGCGCATCATCTCGGAGGAAATGCCTCCGGCGCTGAAAGGCCTGCCCTGAGCATAGCCGAAGGGAGCGTGGGACTGATCGCGTTGACCTCCGACCGGGGGCTGTGCGGCTCATTCAACGTCGGCCTGGTGGCCCACACCATGGACTTCATCGAGCGCGCACGAGAGAGAGGGAGAAAGATCAAAGTCATCGCTCTGGGAGGATATGGGGAGAAGTTTTTCCGCCGCGCCGACTGTGAGTTGCTCCACACGCAGCGTTTCCCGCTCACCCACGCCGTCTCCTTCGTCGAGGCGCGCGACATCGTGGCCCAGGTCAAGCGTTTCTACGAGGCAAGAGCCTTCGACACGCTCTACCTGATCTATAATCAATTTGTCTCATTTGGCCGTTATCAGCGGGTCGAGGTGCGCTTACTACCACCTGATCTCACCGCCGTCTGGCGCAGTGTCCGGGAAGCCTCCTCCCCGTGGGGGGGATTGAGGGGGGGCGTGCCGGAGGATCTGATCCTGGGCACACCACCGCAGGACCTCCAGGATTTCCTTCTGTGGGAACACCTGGCCGTGCAGGTCTACCTGGCGCTGGTCGAGTCGATGGTCAGCGAGCAAGGAGCGCGTTTACAGACAATGGACGCCGCCATCGCCAACCTGGACGAACGCGTGGAAGAGTTGCAACTCCAATACCATACCATCCGCCAGGAGAGCATCACGCGGGAAGTGTTGGAGGTGCAGAGTAACACGCGCGGCAGGCACCCTTATGGCATGGCGGGCATCTGACGCCGAGGAAGGATTTTGATGAAATTCATCGTCAGTGTCGTGAACAAAGATGATGCCCTGCCGCTGGTTGACGTCCTGGTGACAAACGGATACAGGGTCACCACGTTCAAGACCGCCGGGGGATTTCTGCGCAAAGAGAACGTTACGCTCTTCACTTGCGTGGAAGACGAGCAGATAGAGAACGCCGTCCGCTTGATTAAGGACAATTGCCACACCCGTATGCAGCGCATGGGCTCTCTGCCCCCGGTGATGGCATCCGGAGAGTCGTACGTCCTGGCCACCGAGGAAGAGGAAGTGGAGGTAGGTGGCGCGGTGATCTTCGTGCTCGACGTTGCGCAGTTCTTGAGGGCATAGGCCAGGTGTTCCTGGCTACCACTGATCATCGAGACCGACCCGTTGAGCCTATACACCGGTGTGGTCGAGCAGTGGGCGGTGGTCAGCCCGTACAGGCTGCCGCTGGATTCGGCCACTGCGGAGTACTCGGCGCGCTTCCAACTTCTGGATGAGCCACACAGAACACCAGGTGGCTGATCGCTGAACTGACGTTAGTAGTTCAGACAGCCTGCCAACAAGCGATCAGGCAGGGGATGCAGGAGTTGGCTGCCGGAGCCAGGCTGATCGGCCCGTGGTGAAGTTGACAACCCCAGTCCGCGTTTTTACGTTTCACATTTCACACACAATGTCGCAATCACAAGCCAAACCCAGATACCACGTCCTGGTCGCCATAGGTGATAAGGAACAACTCCGTCCGCTACTGGCGGCTGGCTGCGCGCTGGCCAGGGTGCGCGACGGTGTGGTGACACTGCTGTGCGTCACGCCCGACGGGGCGCGGCCAGACTGGCTGGTCGTGCCAGAGCCGCCTGCGGCGAGCGCAGCCGAGCCGTGCGGCAACGTGCACGTAAACGTGCTCGTCCGCCCCGGCCGCGATGCCGGCGCGACCATCCTGGCGACGGTGCGCGCAGACCCGCCCGATTTGCTCCTGCTGGGCTGGCGAGGCTCGCCCGGCCGAGGGCGTTACCTGCTGGGCAGCACACTCGACCCGGTGATCCGCTATGCACCCTGCGACGTGGCGGTGGTGCACGCCAACGACGGCCCGGACGAGCCCGCAGGCCGAGACCTGGCCGAAGTTCTGGGCCGCGTGCGACAGGTGCTGGTACCAGCGGCCGGTGGCCCTAACGCCCCGCTGGCTTTGGAGATGGCACTGAACCTTTCGCCCAACGTCCAGGTCACAGCGCTATACGTCGCGCGCGACACACTGGGTCAGGCCGAGGTCGCGCTGGGGTACGAGCGGCTGAACACAACACTGGCGCCGTGGACGGGCGGGGGACGCGTGCAGCCCAAAGTGGTGCGGGCGTCCGGCATCATCGAGGGTATCCTGGCCGAAGCCAGCGCCGGTTACGACCTGGTGTTGATCGGCGCCACCCGCGAGAGTTTCCTCGATCGAGTGTTGTTCGGCAACGTGCCACAGGCAGTGGCTGTTCAGGCCCCCGTGCCGATTATCGTCGTCAGGCATCACGCCGGTCGGATAGAGACGCTCCTGCGCCGCGCGTGGTGGGGATTGTTCGACGCACTACCCACCCTCACCGTCGCCGAGCAGTCCGAAGTGTATAGGAACGTGCGGCGCGGGGCACGGCCCCGTGTGGACTTTTTCATCATGAGCGGCCTGGCGTCAGCCATCGCTGCGCTGGGTTTGTTGCTCAACAGCCCAGCCGTGATCATCGGTGCCATGCTCGTCGCCCCGCTGATGCAAGCCGTCATTGGATTGGGACTGGGCGTGGTGCAGGGCGACCTGCACCTGTTGCGGTTGGCAGTCAGCGCCACGCTGCGAGGCGCGCTGCTGGCGATAGCGGTGAGCCTGTTGATGGGCCTGGTCGTACCGGATGGTTCGCCCACGCCCGAGATGCTGAGTTGCGCGCATCCCACCCTGCTCGACTTGAGCGTGGCACTGGTTTCCGGCGCGGCCGGCGCCTATGCGCTGTGCCGCAAAGACGTATCGGCCGCCCTGCCGGGCGTGGCGGTCGCGGCTGCGCTGACGCCACCGCTGACGACGGTGGGCCTAGGCCTGGCGCTGGGTAGCAGCCACATCCTGTCGGGGCACTGGCGCTATTCCTCACCAACCTGATCGCCATCAGCGGGGCCGGCGGCCTGATCTTCCTGTGGCTGGGCTTCCGGCCGGAGCCGGGCAAGCAGAAGCGCAGGCGAGTGTTCCGCAGCGGAGTGCTGGGTATGGTGGCACTATTGGTGGCTGTGTCGGCTGTGCTGGGCGTGTTGACGGCCAATGCATTGCGCGAAGCCGCCTTTCAGCGCACCGTGCAGGCGGCCCTGGCGGAAGAGGTAGCCACCATGGGCCAGGTGGAACTGGCCAACTGGCAGATCACCGGCGACGACGGCCAGACGGTGCACCTGGAAGTACACGTGCGCGCCACACGCCCGGTGTTGCACCAGGAGACCGTGGATTTGCAGGAGCGTGTGGCATTGCGCTTGCAACGGCCGGTGGCACTGGTGCTCACGGTTATCCCTACCATCCAGCTCAATCCGTTCGTGCCAGCAACCTTGACGGCGAGCCGCACGCCGGGGCCGACCTCTACCCCCACGCCCACGCGCATACCATCACCCACACCCAAGCTCATCCCAGCACCAACCGACACGCCCACACCCACCCCCACACACACACC
>JAUWOI010000155.1 GCA_030612185.1 Anaerolineae bacterium | reverse complement strand
AATGACCAACTCGGAATAGAAGCCATAGTAATTATTGTACAACCCTGGAAAAGCCAGACTAGTACCCGTTTGTTCGGCCGCAATGCCGTTGTAAGCACCGGCCGTGGCAGGTGAGGTTGACGATGCGTTGGCCCCCACCTGAAGAGCGACGTTGCTCGAGATCTCTACTGCATACTGGCCGTCGCTCAGACCGGCAATGTCATTAGGCACGTAATACGAGCGGCTCCCGTTCGCATCAAGGGCTACGTCAAAGTTCAGCACATTGGTTCCACCAGAATCGTAAAAGGCGATCACGGCCTGCGCCGCTTCGCTGTTGGGGTTCTGCAGGTTAATGCTCGAACTCCACGTTCCGGGGGCCTGAGTATCTGTCACGCCCTGCGCACCTACCCCGACCCCAATGGTCAGAGTTAGTATGGCAACCAATCCCAAAACCCTAAGTGTTTTCATTTTTGCCTCCTTATATATATAGGTGAATGGTTGATCTACTTGCAATAATACACGCAAATCACGAGATTTTCAATACTCCTTTGGAAGTATTATCGCTCCCGAAACGGTTTTCCATCGGGATGAGGGGAAATTTGAGCAAAGAGGCGTGAAGCCAATACCAGATCGGCAGGCGTACCAATGTCAAGATATCTACCTTCGGGGAAAGCCAGGCCGGTGACCTTGAGACCGCGTTGAAGGGCCAAAGCAAAAAGGTCACTCAACACAGGCTCTCCCAGAGTCGAGTTCTCGGACGAAGCCTCACCCAGTAGCCGGGCAAAAGTCATTCCCCAGCACCCGATGCCCCACATATAGATCAGGTCAGTGTGCTGTGGCTTGTCAACAAAAGCGGTTAGGAATCCATTCTCGTCCACTCTTGTCATGCCAAATAGCTCCGGCGTGTCGGTTTCAAAGAGACCCAGACAGACGTCGGCACAGGTCTGTCGATGATGCTCCAGCAATCTAAGAAAAGCACCTGGCGGGGTAAAAATAGTGTCGGGCATGCCAAAAAGCATGATGTCTTCTTCCTGCAACCAAGGACGAACCAAATCAATCGCGCCGGGCATCCCAGTCAGTCTCTCCTGAAAGAGATAACTGATAGAAATGTCCAACTTCTCACCGCTGCCGTAATAGCGTACTATATCCCATTTGTTATCGCCGATTATGATAAAGAATCGCCGTACTCCAGCCAGGATAAGGCTGTCAATCAGATATTGCATCACCACTTTGGGATGTAGATATGGGCCAGTTTCCCCTTGTCTTTCTTGATATCCTATGGGGAACAACTCTTTACTCCCTGGCAAGGGGGAAACTCGCGTGCCCTTGCCCGCTGCCGGAATGATGCCGACTAATCCCATCCTTTCACAACTCCTTCTCTGGTAGACTTGAGCAGCATGCGCCTGCTACCCCAGACACACAGTAGCCCCCAGAAGCACTCGCCCACCATCAATATCAGCCTGCTGGAAGCTGCAACGACAACAGCCACAGGAAAAGGCATCATCGAACTTAGCAGCACCGATAAGGATGCCTCGCGTAGAAATCCAAAACCACCCAGCAGCACGGTGGCTGCATAGCCAACGAGGCTGGAGATCAACCACATTCTCCACAGGGACAACCAGGGCAAAGACTCTGTCACAAACCAGCCTCGAGCAATGAAATAGAAAAACGGAATGCTGTTGACCCAGGTCAGCAGATAAATTACAACCAACTGTGCCAAGTCGCGGCGCGATAGATTGACAGTTGGGACAGACCCTCCCTTTCTACGCTGCCACCACCGCAACACAGATGACAAACCATCTGGCTTCCAGAACAGCCAGATTAAAGGTAGGAAAGCCAATGTGTACAACAAATCAGCAATTCCAAAGCCAGGCGACAGAAACTCTAACCAAGCCAATAACTGAAGGCCTGTCAGGCTATGCAGCGCCAATTCGATGAAACTTGCGGCAACTGCCGCGCTACGGGGGTATCCGGCTCGCCCGTAGAAATGCGCCCGCCCCCCAATGTACCAAATTGGTGTGGGCAAGTTCTTGGCAAAGTTAGCCATGCAATAGAACTGGGAATTCTGCCAGATGTTCCTGGCATTTGCCAATTTACCCATCAAGAGGTGCCAACCGCCCGTGAATAGAGCCAACGATACCTGGAGGGATACAAATGACAGAACAAGGAATCTATACTGTGCTTGCTGAATAACCTCCTCAACAACCTGCCAGTCCTTGTAAAACCGCCAGCCAATGAATAGGAGGGTCAGAATGCCTATTCCAACGACTAGATACCGAAACCCCCCGGAGGACAAAAAACGTCTCATATTCGCTTTCGATAGAAACACGTGATCGTCGAACTTTGTTTGAGACGATCTATGACAGTAAAATAGGGAAACTGCAATAATCGCATCGGAGCGGAGAACAAGAAACTCTCAATCGCCGTCCTCAACCGTCCTGGCGGCACGCGAGCCCGCAGCCAAAACCGAACACTGGAGTAAAAAGCAAAGAAACTCCCATAGAAACATCTGCTGTCTACCAGCACAAATCCTGCCCGCGCCGCCATCTGAGAGAGCGTGCGAAGAGAAAAAATTGTCAGATGTCTAGGTATCTCATACCCAATCCAGAAACGCCCAAACAACCTGGCATCCAAGCTGTCAAGTTGGGGGGTGGCCACCACCAATAATCCATTATCCTTCAAAATTCTGGCGATCTCTCGCAAGCTACCGGCAGGATCAGGCAAGTGTTCGATCACGTCCCACATCGTGACAACATCGAACGTACCTGTGTCAAACTGTGCCTCCTCTAGCGTTCCGTTGAACACAGAAAGCCCAAGTTGCTCACGTGCGTAGGTCGCTGCAACAGGGCTGGGCTCGACTCCATGAACCTCCCAACCACATTGACGCACTGTATCCATAAAGTTTCCAGTCGAACATCCAATGTCCAGAATACGCCCGCCAGTGGAACAATGTTTCATCACCGCTCTACAGCGCTTGCGCAAGCCATAGAGCCTATCCCACATCCGAACAAACACCTCGTCCTTGCGCACAGAACGGGTGTATTGATCATACTCCTCCGAATAGTACACGTCAAACAACTCTTCCAGAGTTGGTCGTGGATTTTGGTAAACCAGGGAACAGTTCTGGCATTGGACTATGGTGAACAGCCCTCCCAACCCCAATGACAGATCGCGACGGCTAAAGAGTTCGCGGTAATCAGATGACCCACACAGGTTGCAAACCACTTCCTCCATAGAGAATTCCTCATCTACTCAGGTACCCAACCACAGTGCTGTGCCAGGCCATTGCAGACCCCCGCAAGATAGGGAAAAAGGCGGCCGAACTTTAGCTTGATGATCTCACGAATGAGGAACCAGACGTTGTTTATGAATAGGATCATTGGCGTACGGTGGGCCAAATAAAATCGCACACTGCTCTGTCCATAAACGAACCACCACCGGGCGGGCTTGTCGCTTTTCTGAGTACTGGCCGCCACTTTGTGCCACATCTTTGCCTGGGGGACAAAGAGTATGCGGTATCCATTCTCCCGCATCCTTTCGGTAAAGTCCCAATCGTCATAGTAGAAAAAGTATTTTGGGTCAAACATGCCTGCTTTTTCAACAGCTTTACGCTCTACCAGAAGGCAACAACTCGGGGCACAGTCAATATCACACATTTGACCATATTGAGGCCCATCTCTGTGCTCGCGGCCGGTCATTTTGAACTCTGGGGGCCAAGGTCTCCACCTGGCACCAGCACACCAAATGACGTTGCGTCTGTCATAGTAGTATATCTTGGGCAAAACCACCCCGACGCGTTTGTCGTTTTCCGCGGCACTAACCATCTCGCTCAGCATCTCTGGGTCCATAATCACATCATTGTTCGTGACAAGGACATACTCAGCACGGTGATTCAAAGCATATTCGATGCCCAGATTGTAGCCGCCTGTTACACCCAAATTGGTTTCACTACGCAGAATCTCGACCCCAGGGAAACGTTCGCGCACTACATCTGCCGTTCCATCCACAGATCCATTATCCACAACCAGCAACTTTGAGTTAGGGTAAGTCATCTGCCTCAAAGAAGCCAGGCATTCGAGCGTGTCCTCTTTATGATTCCAAGCCAGCACAGCAATATAGACCAAAGGTTTATTCATACCACAATTCCTTCGTCGCATCCAACGTCGTAGACTCGAACAAACTCTTGCACCAATTTGTCCCAATAGTATTGCCCGCGTGATTCTCGTGCCTCTGAAGAAAGGCGAGCGTGTAATGCCTCGTCCTGCAAGATCGCCGTGAGCCCTTCGGCCAATGCGGTCGAATCGCCAGGCGAGACCAGTAGGCCGCCGCCACGTGCCAGCATTACAGACCGATCACCCACGTCGCCAGTAACGACCGGTATACCCAAAGCCAGGCTCTCTACAATCTTGAGCGGAGAACGCGCTTGCTCCGCAGGATCATTATGAACAGGATCTACCGTGACATCTGCGAGGAGATAGTAAAGGGGTACACTGGCAGGAGATACCCGTCCCACGAAACGGGCACCATCGCCCAGCCCCAAAGCCTGGGCCTGGGACTGCAATGTCACATAGTCTTCTCCACCGCCTACCAGGAGCATCACTGCTCGACGTTCAGCGCGCCGTACAATTGCAAAAGCCTCCAACAACAGATCCACCGCATGGCTGGCAAGACTCAGACTCCCCACATAGAGTACTACTTTCCGATCAACCAGACCCAACTGCCGACGTAACGCTTCCACAGCAGCGTCGTTTATCCTGGAGAAGCGATGACGATCCACACCATTAGGGACGTAAACGATGCGTTCAGTTGGATAGCCTAAACCTTTCAGCCGCTCGAGGGTGAAGCGGGTATTGACGGTAGTGCCGGAGGCAATGGCCGGCAGCCGATCTTCAAAAAAGGCAACGACACGTTTCTGCCACTTTTTCCCAAAGCGGTTGGATTCAGCCTCATAATCATCACAGTCCAGGTAAATAGGACTGCCCCTTACTAAATGGGGCAACAGCACGGCAAGCCCATTCATCGGATGAGGCTTAGCGAGGTGATAAGCATCAGCAGGTATCTTTAGCGCAGCCACCATCAGCCGCCAGGTCGCAAGCACAGCCACCCACAATAATCGAGCCGGACTAAAGTAGAACTTGCCACTGTCTCTCTTGCGGACGTGCATCTGCCCAACGTAGCATACTTTTACACCATCCCTGGTAAAGCGCCGCAGATCCAGAGTCCGAAAATCGTGATGCAATGCCAGAATGGTCACTTTGTGTCCAAGACGCACCAACTCTTTGGACAATGGCCAATAACGGCCTAACCCAGATGGACTTTCCAGGCTTTGTGTGAGCAGAAAGGTAATTCTCACACAATGTCTCCTTCAACCCAACTTGCTGGCTTGCTCTGCCAGTATCACTTACCTGCCACTTGGTGCCGGCCCGACAATCTCATCAATGTGCCGTCGGGCTCGAGCGCCGATACACACCGTGGAAAACCTGCTAACAAAGAGTTGATGCCCACTCCTTGCCAGGCGATCACGCAGCGCTGGATCATTGCGCAAGGTCAGTATAGCCCGGGCCAATGCCTGAGAATCACTTCGCTCTACCAGAAAGGCGGCTGTACCATGCTCCAAGTGAGCGCGCACAGTTGGCGCGTCCCCTGTAATCACCGGCTTGCCTATCGCCAGTCCCTCGTAAATCTTGTTTTGCACCGTCATCATAGACTGGGGAGTCGTACCAAACACCCCCAGGCATACGTCCGCCACAGCAACCTTGCGCGGTAGAGCCTGCTTGTCCACCCAACCCACAAAGGTAATGTTCGTCAAATTGTACTCCCCGGCCATGGTCATCGCCTGGGCCTTGGTCGGGCCGTCCCCGATCAGCTCAAAATGGATACCAGGCTCGTCCTTCAAGATTCTGGCCGCCTCAACGATGTACTTTACACCATGGTTGGGAATGAATGTGCCATAGTACAGAACCCAAAAGAGGTCGTCATCCCGCCCATCCACTTCTAGAGGATGAAAAATCCTGTCATCAGCTCCCGTCGGCACCAGACGGAAGCGCACCGGATCCAGGCTATAAACCTTCCGAAACCACTCGACGTACTCGGCGGTATCCAGGATTAGCAGATCGGGCAACAGGCAGGCCAACTTTTCGAGCCAGTAGATCAGTTGGCCTGTGATGGGATGCCGGGTCGTCAGGCCTCGCTCCGACCCGATGAGATACAGCGACATGAACACGTCCAAGACCAATGGCTTGCGTCGCAACCAGGTAAGCACGCGAGCCAGGCACACATCCAGTTGGCCTGGATAACCCAGAACCATGACGTCATAGTCGCCGATCTTGTAGTAGGCCCGCAACAGCCTCCAGTAGGTGCGAGCAATACGGGCGATGAAAGCCGGTCGCAGCCATCCTCCACTTGCCGCCCGCGCCCGATCTTCTATTCCGTGCCACAGGCGCTCATGGCACTCGATGACCTCCACGCCATTGCGCCGCAGGCCCTCGACCATGATCTGATTGCGCGAGTAGTTGGCCCGATAAGTACCAAAGTAACAGACCCGCAAAAGTGCTCCTCTGCACCAATTCACTGCCCTTCAGGCAACGGCAGGATAATGCCTCGCTCCCCCTGTACAATCCACAGAGCGGATTCTTCTCTCTTCACCTCCACCTCTGCGCCCGCCCAGCGGTCCAATAAAAACAGGGTTACCGCACGCAGCCGACCGTCAGCCGGGGCGTAGTATACCACATACAATCTGGAATCGCCACCCTTGCCATCTGCCACTTCGAGCCGCCCTTCAGAGCCCACAGGCGCAAGGATCACCTCTGCCGGGTCATCACCACCCCGCAGCCGGATGCGCCGGCCTCCTTCGGCTTCGCTCAGGACAGGCTCTACGATCCCCTCGCCGCTAAGATGCCATGCCAACGCCGCCTGGGCTCCCGGTGGCCCCTCCGCTTCATCCACCACGACGATGGGGCCGCCGTTGTGGTAGAAATAGACCCACCGGTCGTGCTGCCAGCCTCGCCAATCCACCAGCCGGGTGTGCGACCAGTCCAGTTCATCTCCTGTCTCAAAGGCAACAACTTCGGCATAGTGCGGCGGGTCCTGCGCCCACGGGCCGCCGACGCCGGTCAATACGTATAGGACGGCACTCATCCCGCTACGCTCTATCAGCAGACCGTTGAGGTTCTCGCGGGGAACACGCTTGTCGCGAAAAATGCTGCGGCCCACCGGCAGCCAGGTGAAAGGCTCACCGTCCAGCGCGTCGGCAGCGAGAGGGCCGTTCTGGTACAACAGCGTGACCGTGTTGGTTGCCTTGTAGCGATGCCAGCCGGTGAAGCGCAGGTTGAGCAGCAGATAAGTCGAACCCGGCGACCAGCCGTCTCGAAAGACAATCTTGTCCGGCGCTAGCGGCCCCACCTGGTTGGGCAGGCCGGAGTCGCCGTACAGCAAGCAGGAGCCCTGGCTGGGAGAGCGGCCTGTCAGAGAGACGGGCTACTCGACGCCCGGCTGGGCGAACAGGTACATTGCTTGTGCTTCTGCATCTGCCAACGCCCGGCCGGCCAACCAGACGTAGCGGGGATCATCCAACAGATATGCCCCTAGATAAGCGATGCCAGCCAGGGGGGGACGGGCCGGGTGGTTGTATCGCAATGGTGCTCCGTCAGGCGGAGCCTGGAGCAACAGCCACTCGAAGGAGAGCCGCACGTTGTTCTCCGGGGCCTCGTCGGTGTAGAACGACTGAAAATAAGCGTTGTTGATCCACTCCGGCTGGTAGATGAAAGCGTCGTCAGTGTTGCGAAAACGGGCGACCCAGCCGCGCCGGTTGCGCTCCAGATAATCTCGATTAGTCGGCGAAAGATCAGGTGCGGCCAACCCCTTAGACTCCAGCAAGGCCAATAGGCCAGCGCCGTTCTCCTGGTTCTCGTAGGGTCCCTCCGGCCATTTGGTGAAGGCCAGCGCGTACATCCAATCTACCCATTCCACGGTCAGCGCCCGGCGGTTGGTGGCCGCGAACCACTCCTGCAACAGAGCCAGGTCATCATCCGAGAACAGGTCAGGGAACGCAGAGCGGACGAGGGATAGGTAATAGACCCGCAGGGCGGCCTCGTACTGCCCCCATTTTACACTGTGGGCTGGGTCGGTGAAGCGATCACCGACGGCCTCGTTCAGAAGGCTTTCACGGAAGGCGCGCGCCCAGCGCTGCTCACCGGTGCCCAGTGCCAGCATACCGTATTCTGGCGGCCCCTTGTGTGGGTTGGCCTCCACCCGATCCAACAGGCGGCGGAAGACATCCACGCCGTCAAAGGTCTGCGAGTCGGACAATACCTCGCCACAGAGGAAAGGGGCCTCGGAGGAAAGCCCCTCATAGATCGGGGCCTGGGGTGGGTAGAAGCTATGCTGGTAGGTACACACCGTCATGCCCAGGCCAACAAAAGCGGCCAAGATCAAGATCAGGATACACCAGCGACGGTCAAAGCGCAGGCCCCGCCGGGCCGACGTTGGCTCTTGCCGGGCAAGCAACCCCCGCGCCGCCAACAGCAGGCCCCAGAAGAGACTCAAGGCCAGCGCTTGCAGCGCGACGAAGAACTCTTCGTCGGCGAAGTGAGATTCTATCTGTGCGATGGAAACAGGGATTATGCCCCCTGCCAGAGCCAACAGACCACGCGTCCCCCAACGCCAGAGGACACTCCATCTACTCGCCAGTACCCTGTCCAGACCCAGGAGCAAGAGATACAGGGCGCACATCACCACCCAGGCTGCCCACGTGGCCTCGCTCGCCGCGTACGCCAGCGTCGCCACGGGGCCCGCGCCCGGGCCCCGGGCCCCCGGCCAGGGGCCGGCAGCGGGAGGCGGCCGGGCGGG
>JAUWOI010000325.1 GCA_030612185.1 Anaerolineae bacterium | reverse complement strand
GGCAACTCGCCAGGTGGCCGGGGGGGCCGGGGAGGGGGTTGAGATCCTCTATCTTTACCTGCCCGAGCACGAGTGGTCGGTCGAGCGGGCGCTGGACGCAAGCGAGGCGGCTGTGAGCCACTACAGCCGCTGGTATGGCCCCTATCCCTATGCCCGTCTCACCGTCGTGGATGTACCCGACGACGCGCCGGGAGCCGGCGGGATGGAGTACCCCACGTTGGTCACGGCTGGTACGCAGAGCATGCTCGGGCTGGGGCCGGGCCTGAACCGGGTTGGGGTGGAGTATTCGCTTGAACTGCTCGTCGCCCACGAACTCGGCCACCAGTGGTGGCAGTCAATGGTCGGTTTCAACGAGGCCGAGGAGCCCTGGCTGGACGAGGGGTTCACCGACTACTCGGCCCTGCGGGTGATGGAGACACTGTACGGGGCCGACGGTTCCCTCCTGGACGCCGGCAACCTGCAGATGGGCTATCTGGACGCCCGGCGGATGGAATACCTGGCCTTCCCGCAGGTGCCGATGTACGGGCGGGCCTGGGACTTCGAGATGCTAGAGTACGGCGTCGCGGCCTACTCCAAGCCGGTGGTCTCGCTCTGCACGCTGGAGCGTATCCTGGGCGAAGAGACGATGTTGGACATCATGAGCACGTTCTTCCAGCGCTACCAGTTCGCCCATCCCACGACCGAGGATTTCCGCGCCGTGGCGGAGGAGGTCTCCGGACAGGATCTCTCGTGGTTCTTCGACGGCCTGGTTTACGGCGATGGCGTGCTGAACTACACTGTGACCAATCTGGACGAACACAGTGTCACCGTGGTGCGCCATGGCGACCCTTCGACAGGCTCAGGGCATGGCCTGATTATCCCAACCGAGGTGCTGGTCACCTTCGCCGACGGCAGCACGGTGCTGGAACCGTGGGACGGGGAGCAGGCTGAGATGACCTTTATCTACGACGACCGGTCCCCGGTGCGCAGTGCACAGATAGACCCGGAACATAAGGTGGTGGTAGACCTGCGCTGGGCCGACAACGGACTTTCGCGCCGGCTTGAGGTCTCACCGTGGCTGGCGCTGGTCACCCGGCTGCTCTACAATCTTCAGAACGCGCTGCTCGCGCTGGGAGGGCTGTAGTATAAGCCCAGGGCATTGCCCCTCTGTGAGAGGCATGCTATAATGTGAGCGTGGTCATGGAAAGCAGGAGGAGATTATGTCGTTGGAAGAGTACTTTGACTTCTTGAGCCCGGAGGATGTTCGCATCAAAGGCACTCGGGTAGGAATCGAATCCGTCGTCTATGCTTTCCAGGATGGCTTGTCTCCTGAGGATGTTGTGCAAGAGTATCCTTCGCTGAGTCTGGAACAGGTATACGCCACGATTGCCTACTACCTGCACAACCGGTCTGAGGTAGACGACTACATTGCCCGCCTGGAGAAGTGGGCGGAGGAGCGACGGCGGGAACAGGAGAGGGATGTGCCGCCTGTCATCCAACGGTTGCGCGCGCTACGGGCTCATATAAGGCAAGCGCAGGCTTCTGTGTGAGCGGTCACCTGAATGGTCTTCCAGGTATGAAGGTGCGCTTCCTCCTGGACGAGAACATACCTCTGCTCCTGAAGCGAGCCCTGCTACGACGCGAATCTCGCGTAGACGTCATTCGCATTGGCGACCCCCAGGCTCCACCTTTTGGTACGCCAGACCCCGACCTCCTGGTATTCCTGGAGCAGTCTCGACGGTTGTTGATCACGTTGAATCGCGCCAGCATGCCCGCTCATCTGCAAGCCCACTACGCCGCTGGCCGACACCTGTGGGGTATACTTTGGGTGCGCAAGGATGCAGTCACCCGGCAACTTGTTGATGAACTGTTGCTCATCTGGGAGGCCAGCGAAGCCAAGGAGTGGATTAACTTTATGGGAGACATCCCACTATAGGCATCGGTGAAGCCTGCGTCTCACGAGCAAGGTTGCCGGGGATATGCGCACAGCATCCGGCGGCCCTGGTGTGTTTAGGTCAGTAGTGGAGGAGTGTATCAGTGAATGGGTGGCGTGCTTTCCACGCAGGTCTCTCCCACGCCCTGCGCTACCGCTGGGTACTGTTGATCCTGTTCATCGTCAACCTGCTCAGCGCGCTGATGCTGGCAGCGCTTCCGGCGCTGGGGTTGGCTACCTGGCTGGGCCACCGGCCCGCTATCCGCGAGGCCGCCGACGGTGTGGACGCCTGGCTGGTCGTCGAGACGTTGACAGCGCCGCTGAGCGGTACTGCGCTGGGAGAGGATGCCTGGCCGGAACTGACGCGCAGGTTGCGGCAGGCGACGCTCTTGGGGCTAGTCACGGCGGCGGCGTTGCCCCTGTTGGCCTGGCTGCCGTCCGCATTTCTGAGCGGCGGCGTGCTACTGACCTACGCCGAGGCCCCGCTGCCCTTCCGCTGGTCTCGCTTCCTGTGGGGCTGCTACCATTGGTTCGGAGCCTTCCTGCTGCTGGGTGTGGTGCAGGGACTCTCGTTCTTCCTGCTGTTCGCTCCCGCCATCGCTGCTGCCATGGGGGCCGTCGCCGTCGTTGGCGGATGGCTGGCGTGGGTGGTCGTCCCCGTGCTGGCGTTCCTGGCGGTATTCTGGCTGGCGCTGATGGAATGTACCCGCATCGTCGCCGTCGTGGGGGAGACGCGCAACGTCGCCCGCGCCTTCGGCGGGGCGGTGCGTTTTGTCTTCCGCCGTCCCCTGCCGGTGGCCGGTCTCTACGGGCTGGCGCTCCTGCTGCTGGCGTTGCTGCACGTGCTCTATCATTGGGGACTGATGCCGTACCTGCCGCTTGATTGGTGGCCACTCGTGCTGGTAGTCCAGCAGGCGTTCATCCTGGCCCGGCTGTGGGCCCGGCTGGTGCGCCTGGCGGGGGGAGTGGCACTGTATCGGGGGCTGGTAGATTGGTAGATTGGTAGATTAGTAAATTGGGAAACTGGTTAGGAGATTCCATGTTCGAGAGTGACCATCCCACGCTACCCGACTTGCAGCGTTACCACCGCGAACTGGATGCGGCTAAGGGCTTCCACCCTGACCTGTACTTCAACCTGCTCCTGTTGCAGGAGGAGGTAGGGGAACTGGCGTCGGTCGCGACGCGAGTATGGTGTGTCGAGCAGTGCACGGGCGATCTCGACGCTGCATTGGACCAGCACCGCGACGGATTGGCTGAGGAACTGGCCGATTGCCTGGCCTATGTCGTTAAACTGGCCAACTACGCCGGCGTGGACCTGGAGGCGGCGTACCTGGCCAAGATGCGGCGCAACCTGGGGCGGGAGTGGAGGGATCGGGGGGAGATGGCGTGAGACAGAGCGGGTTCGAGTGCTGCCTCCCCCCTTGTCTTTTCCCCGAACCTGGCTATAATAAGCCAGAAATGACTTAAGGCATAAATGCCGTACCTGGAGGTATTGTGTTCGACACACTATATCCTGCCGGACAAAGGCGGCTGTTCACCAATCGTCGCCGAGAGCTGAACCGGCTCAACTATTTGGCCGAAGAGTTGACACACGGTCGGCCGGCCCGTCTCGGCCTGTTTGGCCCCCGGCGCATCGGCAAATCCTGGCTGATCAAAGAGTTCATCCATCGCCATCGTGTCGCCACTACTGTCGTTCCTGCCTACGTCAACTTCGAGAACATCTGTACCGACCCTGAGAACTTTGCCCTGAAGTACGTGGGCTGGGTGACCTTCTGGCTGCTGACTCGTGGCGACGGACGGATCGAGGATTTCCTGGACCCGTCACGCCTGCTGGTGCAGGCATCCGAATACCGGGCTCTGCAGAACGAGTTGTTGGAGATTGAGCGCGTCCTGGGCAGCACAGATGTCAACCGGAACACACTGCTGAACCTGGCCTTCGCCTTCCCGGAAAAGGTTGCCCGGTCACTGGGCGTCAAACTGCTCCTTTTCCTGGACGAGTTTCAGGACTTGGCCGACCTGTCTGCCTACAAGGGTGCGCGAAACGTCGTGGGGGTGTTTCGCGCCCACACCGACACGGAGAACGTTGGCTATGTTCTGGCCGGGTCGCTCGTCAGCGCGATGCGCAGGCTGATCGCCGACGCGGGGAGTCCTCTATTCTTACAATTCGACCAACACGCCCTGACTCCTTTCACCCGCGAAGACACGGATGAACTGACCCGCAAAATCATCCCGGATGTGATAGATCATTCGATTCTGGGTGCCGTCTATCGCTACAGTTCAGGCTATCCATATTACATAGCTCAGATTGTCCGGCGCATGCGATTGCTACATCGCCTGGACGACCTGCCCCTGGACGAGGACCTGGTTAAGCAGGCATTTATGGTCGAGACGCTGGCTCCAACGGGTGGCATCCACAACCACTGCCGCTATATGTATGACGTTTCGCTGGAGAAGGCCACACGCTACGCGGCACTGAAATCGGTCTTGACAGTGCTGGCAGTCGAGGAAGAACTGAACCAGTCCCAGGTCGCACGGCGGCTGCGCATCGCCCAGGGGACGGCGCGCAATTATCTGAACACGCTGGTCGAGATCGGCATGGTGACACAGCGGGCCGGGCGCTACTACTACCAGGATCCGGTACTGCGCTATTGGGTCGCTTCTGTGGAGCGAGGGATTGAGATAGACGAGTTCCCATGCCGGAGCGATGTGGTGGGACTCATCGCACGGCTGGACGAGCAGTTCCAACGTGCCTCCACCGAACTGGGCCAGGCCAAAGAGGCAGAAGTGCGAGAATTGCTGCGCCGTTTCAACGGTCAAGAGGTGGACGGTGCACTCCTGGGACTGAGCGACACCATTCACCTGCCCATCTTTCGGCGGGTGGAATCGTACTGCTCGCCGGATGGTCGGGTGGAACTGGACGGCCTGGCCGAGGCGGACGACGGCACCACACGCTGGGCGGTCGAGGTCAAATGGCGCGCAAAGCGTGGAGGGGTGGCTGAGGTAAACCGCCTGCAGGAGAAGGCGTGCGGCGTTGAGGCGGTGGGCTGGCTGATTTCTCGCTCCGGCTTCACCCCCGCTGCCATCGCCCGCGCCCGCGAGGCCGGGATGATGCTCTCCACCGCTGATGACCTGGCGCAATTGGCAAGACTGTTATCCCAACGAAGCAGAGTCGGAGGAGGTGTCCCGTGAGACCTATCGTCGAATGTGTACCAAACTTCAGTGAGGGGCGCAGGCCGGAGGTCGTCCAGGCCATCGTCGAGGCCGCAGCCAGCGTCCCCGGCGTGTGCGTCCTCGATGTCCAATCGGACGCAGACCACAACCGCTCGGTCGTCACGCTGGTGGGCCCGCCGGAACCGGTCGAGGAGGCGGCCTTCCGGTTCATCGCTCGCGCTGCCGAACTGATCAACCTCGACGAGCACGAGGGGGCGCACCCGCGCATCGGCGCGACCGACGGCGTCCCTTGCGTCCCGGGCAGTGGGGTGACGCTGGAGGAGTGCGTCCAGATGGCGCACCGGTTGGGGCGGCGCGTGGGGGAGGAACTCTCCATCCCAGTCTACCTGTACGAGGCGGCGGCCACACGGCCCGAGCGAGTCAATCTAGCCGACGTCCGGCGTGGTGAGTACGAGAGGCTCAAGGTGGAGATTGAGACGGACCCCGACCGCGCCCCTGAC
>JAUWOI010000408.1 GCA_030612185.1 Anaerolineae bacterium | reverse complement strand
CTCGGAGGGCCACCCCACCCGGCCCTCTCCCGCTGCTCCGTGTGCAACGCTGTGCTGGAGCCCATCTCTCCCGCCGAAATCGCCGACCGCGTGCCTCCCTACGTGTTGAAGACCCAGACCGAATTCCGCCGCTGCCCCGGCTGCGGGCGAGTCTACTGGCCAGGCAGCCACTTGCAGGCAATGCGCGGTCAGATAGAGAAGTTCATCGCCGGAGAAAAACGTGAAGCATAGCGCGGCAAAGTCGCAAGTCTGCAAGTCTGCAAGTAGCAGATCATGATTCTCGCGGACAACGCAAATGTTGTAGAGTAATTCTATAAGATAGCCATTTACAGGGACAGATCACGATCACGTTTTGCGCTTTACGTTTTACTCTTATGGGGTATAATCAGGGGCCGAGCCAACGAGGGAACAAGGAGACAGAAATATGGAACCTGCAGTTCTGGCTGAGCCGACGGTGATAGAGCAGTTACGACGGCAACTCGCGGATTTGATGCGCGTCGAGGAGTACACGGTGGTAAAGCCACCCGACGCAGTGCTCGCCTTCCGCGGCCAGGTGTATGGCGACACGGAGACCGCCTTCGAGCACCTGACGCAGCGGTTTGCCAACTACGACTACACCGCCTCGCTCCGTGATCAGCCGGGTGGAGGCCACGAGGTCGTCGCCATCAAAGGCGTGATTGAGCACAAGCCAAGCCGGACGTGGATCAACGTGGTGTTGTTTCTAGCAACACTCCTCAGCGTGCTCTACATCGGCGCTGGATACGGGCTGCAAGACGCTGGGATGCTTACCAACGAGACACCAGCTCGCGAGGCGTTGCTCATGCCACTGACCCACCTGCAGTATGGCATCCCCTTCGCAGCCGCACTTTTAGGTATCCTCCTGGCCCACGAACTGAGCCACTACTTCGTCGCCCGGCGGTACGGTTCGCCCGTCAGCCTGCCCTACTTCATCCCTATGCCGCCGCCCAGCATCCTCGGGACAATGGGGGCGGTCATCGTGCAGCGGTCGCCGATGCGCAACCGCAGGGCGCTGTTCGATATCGGCATCGCCGGCCCTCTGGGTGGCCTGATCATCGCCATTCCCCTGCTGATCCTGGGACTGGCGCTTTCCAATGTTGGACCACCCCCTCCTGGCGTAGACGTCGCCCTGCAAGAAGGTAATTCGCTGCTCTACCTGGCAACCAAATACCTGGTGTTTGGGAAGATTCTCCCCAGCAACGGGGAGGACGTCTGGCTGCATCCGGTCGCTTTCGCCGCCTGGGCCGGCCTGCTGGTCACGATGATCAACCTGATACCGGTGGGCCAACTGGACGGCGGGCACATCAGTTACGCGCTGCTGGGCCGCAGGGCCCGCACTCTGGGATACGTCCTCATCGCGGCGATGGTGGGCTGGGGAGGATGGCTACTGATGATAGGTAACCAGGCCGGCGGGTTCTGGATAACGTGGGGCTTCCTGAACCTGATCATAAACCCACGCCACCCGCCGCCGCTCGACGACGCCACCCGGCTCGATGGGCGACGGGTCGCCCTTGGGCTGGCAGTGCTGGTTATCTTCATCCTGCTGTTTATGCCCGCGCCACTGCGGGAGATTCGCATACAGTGAGGAGCATCCAATGATACACGGCGTCGAGGTCAAGGAACTGGCGATTCATACAGACGAGCGAGGCTTCTTCTGCGAGATCATCCGCGCCAGTGACGACATCTTCCCGGAGGGTTTCGGCCAATGGAGCCACACGATGTCCTTCCAGGGCGTCGCCAAGGCGTGGCACGTGCATCAGAAACAGACGGACTGGTGGTACGTGGCGGTGGGCACCATCAAGGCGGCACTCTACGATACGCGGCCCGACTCGCCCACCCACGGCGAGACACAGGAGTTATTGATGGGTGAGGGACAGCCTCCCATCGTGCTGAAGATCCCACCCGGCGTGGCCCACGGCTACCGGGTGCTGAACGGGCCAGCACACGTCTTCTACATCGTATCGCACGAGTACGACGGTACCGATGAGGGACGCATCCCTCCCGACGACCCCGGGATCGGCTACGACTGGACGGCGGGGCCGAAGATTACTTAGCAGTCAGTAGTTAGCCGTTGGTCACTGTCCGCTAACGGCTAACTGCTGTTCTCTTTACCACCGACCTCCAGCGGGCCTTCTATCGGCTGCTGGGCACGTTCCCCCAGCAAGCGCGATTTTTTGTAGGCTGCCCAGATGGCCTTGGAGAGGATCGTGCGCATCCCTCCCTTCTCTAACTGGTAGATCGCCTCGGCACTGGTTCCGCCAGGGGAGGTGACCATGTTCCGCAGTTGGGCCAGGTGGAGATCCGACCGCTGGGCAAACTTGACGGAGCCGAGCACCGTCTGGACGACGAGCAAGCGCGCCTGGCGGCGGGAGAAACCCAGGTGCACCGCCGCATCCACCAACGCCTCCATCAGCAGGAAGACGTAGGTGGGGCCGGTGCCGCTGACGGCGGTCGCCATGTTCAGCGCGTCCTCGTGGGTGACGTACATCTCCAGGCCCATCGTCTGTAGGATGGTCTGCGCCTGGGCGCGCTGCGGTTCAGTGACCGCTGGCGCAGCGGTCCACACGGTCATCCCTTCCCCGATCTGGGCCGGGGTATTGGGCATGGTGCGCACGACGGCCGTGTGGTCGAGTCCGGCACAGATGGTGGCGATGGGCATACCGGCGACGATGGAAAACACCAGCGCGGCGGGCTGCACGTGGCCGCGCAACTCGGCCAGCACTGGGAGCAGCACCTGGGGCTTGACCGATAGAACCACAATGTCAGCCTCGCTGGCGGCAGTGACGTTACTGGTGGTGACGCGTACTCCGTAGCGGGTTTGTAGTTCCTCACCCCGTTCAATCCGCGGGCCACTGGCGACGATCTGTTCCGGGGTCACCTCGCCAGCGCGCAGCAGTGCCTGGATTATCGCCTCGGCCATCGTCCCGCTGCCGACAAAAGCGAGCCTCAATCCCTGTAATTCGTCGGTAGCCATTTCTCCTCCTCCTTGACTAACAGTCACCCTTGAAACGGATTCTCACGGATTTTTTATCTTTATCTGTGTACATCCGTGTGATCCGTGTTGATCCGTGTCCCATTTGTATCTGGCTGGGCAGTTACCCTCCGTCAATATATGATCCGCTCCTCCATCTCACCCAGCCGCAGGTCGGCAGTGTCCACGGCCGGGACACCCAGTTCGCGCCCGGCGAACCCGCCGTGGCAGTCGGAACCGCCGGTGATGAGCAGGTCGTGGCGATTGCACCAGTCCAGGCAGAAGCAGGTCGTAGCCTCGTCGTGATAGTGGGAGTAACATTCCAGCCCGGCGATGCCGAAGTCGAGGAAGGGGTGCAGCGTCTTTTCGCTGACCCCCTCGCCGCGCAGGCTGATGCCAGGATGAGCCAGGACGGGCACACCACCGGCCTCCCGAATGGTAGCCATGGCTTCGGCAGGGTGAGGGAACGACGGCCATTCGGTGGGCAGAGACGCCATCAGGTTACGGGCGTAGTCGCGCACGTCTGTGCAGAAGCCCCGGTCAATCAGGAAATTGAGCGCCTTCCAGCCGCCCCAGGTGGGGTCGTACTCATAGGCGGCGTAGTCGTCCAGGTCAATCTCGTAACCAGCAGCAATGAGACGGCGGATAGTGTAGTCGTTGTTTTGGTCCAGCCTGACTCTGTTCTCACGTAGCAACGCAGCCAACGGGAGATCGTCCAGATCGAAGCCGTAGGCCAGGACGTGGAAAAGAGACCCGTCCAGGAGAGTGGAGACCTCAACACCGTGCAAGAAGGCCAATCCCGCCTCGCGCGCCAGCGGTTCGGCAATGAGCACGCTGGTGACGGAGTCGTGGTCGGCGATGGCAAAGAGATCAATACCCCGAACCTGAACCTCGGCGACAACTCGCTCCGGCGTCCAGCAGCCGTCGGAGGCGATGGTGTGAATGTGTAAGTCAGTGCGCATAGAACTAGGATTAGCAGAACTCGGATTACAGTAACGGATTTACGAATTTACGAATGGCGAATGGCGAATTACGAATCCCGGATTCATTGGGCGGGATTGTACCGCAGATGGGCAAAAGGAGCAAGGGGGGAGAATGAGCCAATGAACAAATGAACAATGAACAAATGACAAATCCTGGCGTGGAACCGCACGGCAGGGGGGGGCTCGAAGTCGCGATAGTAGGCCACGCACCCGCAGCCGGATGCGGAGGTGATGGTCTCCATAGTAAGCCCCCTCATCTGGCTGAGACCTGACAGGTTTCCACGAATTTCGTCACTTGAGGCCCCATTTATCACTCGGCAACTGCGTTGACTAGCAAGTCTTGGGTAAAAACCTGTCAGGTCTGATCATACCGGGAATTGCTGTAGTAGTGGAGATACATCTTCAGCACCGCTTCGTGGTAAACGTCGGACTTGGAGAACGATAGCGTTTTCCGCACAAATCGAGCCAGTCTCTGCCGCAATGTGTTGTTCCAACGTTCCACGTGAGATGTTTCGCCGCTCT
>JAUWOI010000376.1 GCA_030612185.1 Anaerolineae bacterium | reverse complement strand
GTCAGGTCTTGACACCAAACGGGCATCCTCGCCCGGCCCTACCTGCTGGGGTTGGCGGCGCTGCTCTTGCCCTTCGACGTGGGCGTGCGGCGGCTGGCGCTGGGCCGGCGCGACCTGGAGCGGGCCTGGGCCTGGGTGGCGGAGCGATTGCCGCGCCGCCGTCCTCGCCCCGTTGCCGAGATCGAGGCTCCCTCACCGGTGGGCCGCCTTTTCCAGGCCAAGTCCCGCGTCGAGGAGCGCAGACCGGCAGCGGGCGCGGCCCCACAGGTTTCACCTCCGCCTGCCGAGCAGCCACCGACGCCCGCACCGCCCTCCCGACCTGCGGTGAGCCCCGCCGAACCGCCTGCTGCGCCACCATCAACGACTCCTTCCCCTGTTTCACGGGCGAGGGCTGGGGAGGGGGCCGCTGCCGAGGGGGAGACGCTAGCTGGGCGGCTGCTGAAGCGGAAGCGGGGACGTGAGGAAAGGTAGGGCAGGGCGAGGATGCCCGTTTGGTGTCAAGACCTGACAGGTTTCCACGAATTTCGTGACTTGAGGCCCCACATTTATCACTCGGCAACTGTGTTGAACAGCAAGTCTTGGGTAAAAACCTGTCAGGTCTGATCATAACAGGGGCGCAAATAGACAATGTCATTTGACAACAAGAGAAAACGGTGATATATTGTACTAGCGATTGGAGGGGCACTGCACTTTGGATTAGGGCTAGTTACCAGAGAGGGGTGGTGCTCCAGAGGAGGTGGTGCTTATATAGGCTAACGTCAGCGTTGCTTTCAGTTGAATAGTTTTTCCAAGCAAATCGCATCTCAGAAATAAGGAGGGTAGATAGTGTTCAAATCGTTCACGTTGCTTAAATCGTTCACGTTGGTAAGTGTAGTGGTCTTGCTGGCCCTTGTGTTGAGCCCGGTGCTGCTGTACAGCAACGCCGATTGGGCTGGCGGCTACTGTGGCTGGGCTGGTGGTCTCCCCTGGGCCGATGGCTTCAGTTGGGCGGACGGCTTCAGTTGGGCCGATGGCTTCAGTTGGGCGGATGGCTTCAGTTGGGCGGACGGTTTCAGTTGGGCCGATGGTTTCACCTGGGCGGACGGCTTCACCTGGGCCGACTAGCGTTCCCATCGAGTTCTAACAGACCAAGGCAACAGCGATAGCGATGAGGCTGTCGCTGTTGTCTGTTATTGAGAGGCTGGGCCCGTGAAAATCCAGATTACGAGAAAAAGCATCACTAACTTCGTATTCCTCGTCATTATCTGCGCGGCGTGGTTCCTGATCGGCTGGATCGTACGAGGTCGGTTGGCCGCAAACCAGATTGCACAGATGGGGCCGGAAATTGCCCTGATTGAGCAAGCCCGCCAGCGACTACTGTCCGAATATCCGGACGAGCCCCTCACCCCCCGCGAACTGACCTACGCGGCGATACGTGGCATGTTGCGCCATACCGGAGATCCGTACGCGGCGCTGCTCCAGCCTGCCGTCAGCCAACGCTTCTGGGATGACTTTGCGGGTCAGTCTGGCATCGTTGGCCTGTCTCTCGAAGAACAGTGTGGACAGATATTGGTTGGGACGATCTCCCCAGGTGGCCCTGCCGATCAGGTGGGGGTGCGGCCTGGAGACGTCATTGTGGCAGTGGATGGCGTAGAGTTCGACGACGCCACGACTGGGACTGAGGCCAGCCTGATGATCCGGGGGCCAGAGGGAGAGCCAGCACATATTGTGGTCAGGCGAGGTGAAGAGACTCTGGAATTCTATCCGGTACGTCAAGGGCGGGAGATCGTGTCGTCACAGATGCTGGAGGGAGATATTGCCTACGTTGCCCTATCCGCTTTCACGACAAACACCCCACAGGAGATGAAGGATGCGCTGCAGGAGTTGCTTGTCCAGCGACCCCAGGGGCTGATCTGGGACCTGCGCGCCAATGGGGGTGGTTCAATGCAGGCAACTCAGGAGATCCTGAGCAATTTCATTGAGGATGGTCTGCTCTTCACGGCTGAACTCAAGGGAGGGGAACAGAAACCCTATATGGCCCAAGGAGAGGGGATCGCCACGGACATCCCCTTGGTGGTCTTGATAGACGAGCATACCTACTCAGCCGGGGAAACATCTGCTGCGACTATTTCAGAGAGAGAGAGGGGAATACTCATTGGCAATAGGACGTACGGCAAAACCACGATCAACGCGACGTACCCCCTCATTGAAGACTGTATGTTGCAGATGACCATTGGGAAGTGCCTCTCTCCAAGCGGGCACTGGTATCATGGGCAGGGCGTGCCTCCAGATGTCTTCATCAACGACGATCCAAACACTGACGCAGACGAGGTGCTCCAGTTCGCATTGGATCATCTGCATCAGTAAGGTGCAATCAGGTGCAACGCACTTTCTGAAGTGCGTTGCACCTGATGTTGTGTATGAATCTGCTCATACACTTGCTTCAACAACGCCTGGCCGACGGTCTCCTGGAACTCGGGATCGTTCAGGAACCGGGCGGTGATTTCCTCGTTCTGCTCCATACGGTCAATAATGATCCCTTCCACAGCCTTTAGGAAGACGTAGCCAAAGTTCTCCATCGTGTTGGCCAAAGCGACCTGGCGCAGATCGGAATCGGCCACGGCATCTTCTCGAACCGAGTCGAAGAAGAGTTGGTCGGCTGGCTTGAAGTCGGTGCCTAAGCGCTCGTTGAGGATATCTATCAACATAGAGAGTTCGATCTTTTCCTCATGGCTGACCCCCGTCCCCACGGCGCTCGGGCCATAGATGGGCGCTCCCTCAGCATCCTGTAGGGTGATTGCGCCCTCGCTGATTTTCTGCAGCCGGTAGTATTCGAGCGCGACTTTGTCGTCCAAATGGTATCTTGGCCCCGACCTTTTTGGCAGTTTGGTCAAAAGGAACCGGGCGTAGGCGTACAGTTTTTCCAGATCCGCATCCTGGAAGGGGATAATCTGTGAGAGGAAGGCGTACAGGTTGCGGTAGGCGACGAGCACCTTGCGGAATTCTTCCTGCTTGTCTCGGTCGCACTGTTTGAAGCGATTCACGGCCGGATCTATGCATCTGTTCATCTCGGCGTGGTCGGCCTGGGTCTGGCGCTGCCTGGGCCTGTAAAAGACCCTGGCGAATTCTTCGACCTCGACTTTGTAATAGACCTGGTACCCGTCCAGCCTGGCCTGCAAGTCATACAGTTGGCGGTGGTTTGTCTGTTCGCCGATGGTCGTCTGCTCGTAGTATGGCTGGAAGGCGATCCGGATCTCTTCGGGGTCATTGACGAAATCGAGGACAAAGGTGTCCTCCTTGCCAGGATGGATGCGGTTCAGCCGGGAGAGGGTCTGCACGGCCTGAATACCGGCCAGCCGCTTGTCCACGTACATTGTGTGCAGCAGCGGTTGGTCGAAGCCGGTCTGGTATTTCTCGGCCACGATGAGCACATGGTACTCTGTAGAGCCAAACTTTTCCGGGAGTTCCTTCTCCTTGATCCCCTCGTTCATGCCAACCTCGGTGTATTCCTTGCCTGCTACGTCCGGGTCCACGACGGTGCCGGAAAAGGCGACCAGGGTCTTGATGCCCTCATATCCCTTCTTGGCGATGTACTTGTCGAACTCTTGCTTATAGCGCACCGCGTGGAGACGGCTGGGAGTGACCACCATCGCCTTGGCCCGGCCGCCGATCTTGTGGCGGGTGAAATGGTAAAAGTGCTCCACCATAACCTCGGCCTTTTGAGCGATGTTGTGCGGGTGGAGGCTCAGAAAGCGGGCTAGCGCCCGGGCTGCCTTTTTCTTGTCCACCTGGGGATCGTCCTCGATGGCCTTAATGAGGCGATAGTAGGTGTTGTAGGTGATATAGTGCTTGAGCACGTCGCAGATGAACTCTTCCTCGATGGCCTGGCGCATACTGTAGAGGTGGAAAGGCAACGGCTTGCCGTCGGGGCCGGGTTGGCCAAAGACCTCCATCGTTTTGTACTTGGGCGTGGCGGTGAAGGCAAAAAAACTGATGTTGGGCTGCCGCCCGCGTTTGGCCATCGTGCGGAGGATCTCTTCTTCATAGTCTGGCAACCCCTCCTCCTCGGCCTGGGCCTGGGCTTGCTCCTTGAGCGCGGCCCCGGCCAGCACCCCTTTCATCTCGGCGGCGCTTTGGCCGCCCTGCGAACTGTGGGCCTCGTCTATGATGACAGCGTATCTCCGCCTGGGCAGGTCGCCGATTTTTTCGGTGACAAAGGGGAACTTTTGCAGGGTGGTGATGATGATGGGCACCCCCGAAGCGAGCGCCTCGGCGAGTTGAGTTGAGTCTCGATCAATCTTTTGGACCACGCCCTGTTTGTGCTCAAACTGGTAGATGGTGTTCTGCAATTGCTGATCGAGCACGACGCGGTCGGTGATGACGACGACCGAATTGAAGACCCGTTCGTCTCGTTCATCGTGGAGCGAGGCGAGACGGTGGGCCAGCCAGGCGATGGAATTGGACTTGCCGCTGCCGGCCGAGTGCTGCACCAGGTAGTTGTGGCCCGCGCCCTTTTCCCGGGCGTCCGCCACCAGCCTGCGCACGGCGTCGAGCTGGTGGTAGCGGGGAAAGATCATTGTCTCTCTTTTGACCGTCTTGCCGCCGAGCGTTTTCTCCTTGACCTCGACGTGGATAAAGCGGGCGAGAATATTGAGGAGGCTATCGCGCTGCCAGACCTGCTCCCACAGGTAGGCGGTTTTGTAGCCGCCGGGGTTCTCGGGGTTGCCCGCGCCGGTGCCAGCGCCCAGGTTAAAGGGCAGGAAGCGGGTGGACTTGCCCGCCAGTTGCGTGGTCATATAGACCTCGTCGGGGTCTACGGCAAAGTGGACCAGGGTGCGTTTCTTGAATTGGAAGATGAGGTCCTTGGGATCGCGG
>JAUWOI010000367.1 GCA_030612185.1 Anaerolineae bacterium | reverse complement strand
GTTTTAGAAGTTATGTCTACTTGTGAATGGTGCAACTTACAGGGCCATAGCCGGGTTACGTGCCAGACGGCGCAGCATGATATGAACCATCGCCGCATACATCATGGTTTCGCTGGTTTCCGGCAATTGTTCATAATCCTTGCTCAACCGCCGATAGCGTCCCAACCAGGCACACGTCCGCTCGACCACCCAACGGCGTGGCAGCACGACAAATCCAACTGCCTCCTCAGTACGCTTGACAACCTCGAAAACCCAGCCTGCCAACTGCCAGATCCAATCAATCATCGGTTGCCCACTGCAACCGCCATCCGCCCAAATCAGATCCAAGCGTTCAAATCCTGGCTCTCTGGTAGTTCGCGTGGTATCCCCCACATCTGGGGGTATGGTATAATCGGCGAAAAGTCCCGCCGAACTGCGCTACGACTTCCCGGTCACCGACGAGGACTTTGTCGTTTCCCTTCACTCGTTGAGCCTGGCAGGGCAGCCCGATACCTTGGGCGCCTGGGTGTATGGTGATGGGTCCGGCCACTACCTGAACGTCTGGATTCAAGACGCTCAGAATGAAAACTGGTGCGTCCACCTGGGTCAGGTGGGCGACGCGGGCTGGCGACAGATGGTAGGCATCTTGGACCCCAACCTGCCTTGGCCCTCGGGCCACGTATCTGGGCCTGAAAACGGGGTGATAGACTACCCGGTTCGCTTCTACGCTCTGGTGCTGGACCGGCCTGGAAGCGGCCCTCAGAGCGGCCAGATTTACATTAACGAGATCTCGGTCTGGCAGAACCAGGCGAGCGCGACGATCACACCCGTCGCTGGACAAGCGACACCGACGGCCACCGCTGAGGCACCGGTCAGCGCCGGACCACTGGACTTTCCCGGGCCAACCCAACTGGATGCGTGGGAGTCTGCAGAGGGCGGCTATCGGGCCACGATCATCGTGCACATCAGCGGCGGTGCACCTCCGTTCACCATCCATCACGACTTGGAGAGGTTCGAAACCGGGGAGCGGGACTATCCCCTGGTGTTCACCTTCAGCGGATGTGTGATCGTTAAGACTATCGCTGTGGAATCGGCTGACGGGCAAAGTGTCTCCCACGACTACTGGATCCAAGCCCCTTGGTGCGATTGATGCGAGCCTGGGCCGAATCCGTGGGAACTGGTTTGAGTGGATGCTTGGGGGGTACGCCTTGAATGGAATCGTCAGTTCCATTTGCGATTTGTCATTAGATCAGCCCAAGCCATCCCGCGATCACATCACCGGCCCCCACCATATTCAACGCGATGGGCAACAGCAGCACGCCCATGCAGTTCATACGACGGGAGCCCCAAAGCACCGGGATGAGGCCGATGCCGGTGGCGACACCGCAGATGAGCAGTCCCCCCAGGCCCGTCATCCCGACGACGATGGCAAGCAGCACCACCAGCGTGCCCAGGCTGATCCAACGGTAGTGCACTTTGCCAACCAGTTTGATCGCCAGGCGAGTCATCAGCAGGAGCAGGAAGAACGAGATGACACCGGTGAGAACCACGGCTGCTACCGCCAGGTAGTAGGTCTGTGGTGTATAGGCTGACCAGAGGCTGCTCAACATCCACGCCATTCCACCGCGCGTGAGGTGCAGCCCCGGCACGAAGAAGAACAGAAAGCCTCCCACGTAGTATATCACCTTGGAGGCCCCCTGCGAGATGATGAACAGCCGGTCGTCCCGCTGGGCGGTGGCGTGACCGGCGATGAAGCCGCCGATGCCGCCGGTCACGACCGGGAAGAAGGCGGCGAAGAGCCCGCCCAGCGCGCCCGCGAACGTCCCGCGTAGGAATAACCACGGCGTGGCGTCTACCGTTTGGGGGATATGCTGCTCCGGCAACTCGACCCGTGAGAGGATGTTCTGCAAGATCCAGGGCACGGCGAAGAGGCCGACGAAGGCCGGGAGCAAGTTCTGGTAGGCGACCGTCACCGGCACCAGGCTGCGGTAGAGCAGGATGAAGCCCAGGAGGCCGGAGAGCAGGAAGGTGAAAAGCCCGGCCGTGAGCGATTTCCAGCCGTCCCACCAGCGGGCGATCCCAGCCGGGGCGCGGTCGGAGCCTTTGGGCCATTCAGAGATGAGCATGTAGGCAATCACCGTCCACAGGATCCAGTGCAGGTGGGGCTGGAGAATGGCCCGCAGCGCCGGAAAGAGGGACGGGGCGATGGGCGTCAGGAGTGCCAGTACCGCGATGCCGCCCAGCCCACCGATGCCGGTCAGCACCACCGCCTCGTACCCACGCTGCTGGAGCAGGTACTTCTGCCCAGGCATAACGATAAAGATGGTTGAATCGTCGGGGGCGGACAGGAAGATGCTGGGGATGGTATTCAGCATGGCGTAACTGGTGATCATTCCAAGAAAGAACATCGCCAGGTATTCCGGCGGCACGATATCGCCCAGCGTAGCCGTGGCCAGTATGATGAATCCGGCGACGTTGTAGATGTGCAGCGCAGGCACGAGCGAAAGCACCGAGGCGATCAATGCCCCCGCCACAGCCGTTAGTAACATAATTGCCATTTCACCTGTGGCCATTACTAGAGTCCCTCGAGTTAGTCCGGCGGGAAATAGTGGGAGACGCCATCTATCGTGGCGCACCACAATGCGCCATCAAGAGCCACCGCGATGCCCTAGACGCCATTATCTGTGCACTTGGCCAGCACCAAGACCATTCTAATCTCCAATCTCTAATCTCTAATCTCTAATCTCCACCTACTCCACCACCTTCACCCCGTCCGCCTCCGGGATAATCTCCAGTTCTCCCTGGTACTCCTCAATTTGTCCTACCACCTCGACCCGCGCACCGGCCACCAGTTGATCGGCGTCGGGGATGGTCTCGTAGATGTTCTGCCACAGGAGCAGGATGATGGTTCCGGTGTCATCCTCCAGTGGGAACTTGACGCCAGCGGAGAATATCTCCGGCTCGCCGAGGATGCCCGTCAGCAAGAGGATTGTCTCCACGTCGGCGGAAGTGACGTCGCCGATGGCCCGCGCCTCAACCCCTGCTGTTGCCGGTATAGGGGTCGGGACCGCGCCTACGCCGGTCACTTGTATCTCGCCCCCGTTGCGCGGGATCAGTTCCAGTTCGTCCCGGTACTCCGCGATCTCCCCCGTGACCACGACCTGCGTGCCTGCTCCCAGTTCCTCCGCCACGCTCTCGTAGACGTCGCTCCATAGGAGCAGGATGATCTGCCCCGTGCCGTCGTCGAGGAGGAACTTGAGACCGGCCGAGAAGGGATCGGGCAGGCCGAGTGTGCCGCGCAGCGTCACCACGCGGCCCACGTCGCCGGTTGATAACACGCCGACTGTCATCTCGGCGGGCGGGGCAGCGGTGACGAGCACCTGCACGTCCTCAGTCAGTTCGGGGATCAGTTCCAGTTCGCCCCGATACTGGGAGATCTCCCCCTGCGCTTGCACCTCTGCGCCCACATTCAGCGCCGCCGGGTCGGGCAGTTCATCGTAGACTGACTGCCAGAGGAGCAGGATGATCGTGCCGGTGTCGTCATCCAGTGTGAGTTTGACGCCAGCGGAGAAGGGGTCCACCTCAGTGACGGTACCGCGCACGATGACCAGTTGCCCCACGTCGGTGGTCGTCAGTTCGCCGATCTGCTTCTCGACGGCGATGGGCACGGCCTGGCTGAGCGGCACGACATCGGCGACGGAGGCGGGCACGAGTTGCGGTGTGTCGCCGTAGAGTGAGACGGCCGCTACCACCTCGACGGGTTGGCCTATGGGTAGGGTAGGGGAGACGGGGCTGAGCGCGATCAAATCCTCGCTCACCACGATGGGGATAGAGCCGGTGCCGTCGCGGATGGTGATGAGTGTCAATCCCTGGTAGGGCTCGTAGATCTCGCGCACCTGGCCGCGCACCCGCACGCGCAGGTATTGGTCCTCCGGCGCGATGGTGCCGATGTCGCGGTCCACTGGTTCAGCGCGGGTGATCCTCAGTTGCTCGGGCACGTTGATGGTCAGCGAGAGGAAGTCCTCGCGCACGCGGAGAGTACCGGCCACCTCGACCAGGTCGCCCAGCGCGGGCACGTGGCTTTGCTCAATGATCGTGCGCGTCTCCGCCCGGTAGGCTGAGACGTACATCTCCCCCGTGTCGTCCTCAATCCAGAAACTGAGGGTTTCGCTTTCAGGGTTGTAGGAGGGAGCGCGGGTGCAGCACCCCTCGATCCGCACGTAGGCCATGTTCATCATCGCGCCAGCCTGCCCGATCTGGATGAGCGGCACCTCGGCGCGGGTGGCGGCGAACCAAAGGGCGGCGAGCCCCACGGTGGCAAGCGCGATCGCGGCGATCTTGACGGCCCGGATGGAGGTTCGCCCGGCCAGGCGGGCACCGCAGTAGGGGCAGGCCTCGTGTGGCCCGATGTACCGTCCACAACTGGGGCAGTGGGTCATCGCGGGTCTCCTTGGCGGGTTGGCGGCGAGTGAGCGACTGGAGGGTAATGTACTCCAACTTGCCGAATTTGTCCAATCGCAGCAGTTTGACACCATTGTCCGGCACCCCCGGAAGCCCGGTGTTGACCCAATGCGCTCATTCGACAGATGGCCCTATATACGCTAACATGGGTGCACGCACATTGTGTGGGGAGGACGGAATGGCCCAGATCAAAGAAGTGTCTGCTACATATGCATACACAGCCACGCCCCAGTTACTCACAACAGTTACTGAGCGAGGTCAGACCACGATCCCGCGTCAGTTGCGCCAGCGCTACGGAGTCCGGGCAAAAACCAGGCTGTGCTGGATTGACACTGGCCAAGGGATGCTCGTCGTTCCTATGTCCGATAATCCCATCAAAACCGCGCGGGGCATGCTGGCTGGCAAACGCACATCCGCGCAGACCTTTATCGCAACAAAGGAAGAAGAGATCCAACTGGAAGAGTCTGGTCCGTGAGAACCTACGTCAGGCCAGCCACCACTTGTCCCACCTCCAGCACGCTCCCCACCGCAAAG
>JAUWOI010000039.1 GCA_030612185.1 Anaerolineae bacterium | reverse complement strand
GGAGCGGGCCGAGAAGCCTAAACGCACCTGGGACATGAAACTGGACTTTGACGAGACGCCGGCCAGTGGCAAGGACGTGCTGCTGTTGGAGCACCTGGCGCTGGGCTATGGTGACGAGCCGCTTTTCTCTGGCGTGGACCTGACGCTGCGGCGGGGCGAGCGTATCGCGCTGGTGGGCCCCAACGGCAGCGGCAAGACGACGCTGCTGCGCGGTGTCGTGGGGCAGGTAGCGGTACTGGCCGGGCGGATGCGGCTGGGCACGGGCGTCGTCGTGGGCTACTATTCCCAGGAGCAGGAAGGGCTGGACGAGGCGAACGATGCCTTTGAGGAGATCCGCCGGGTGGCCTCTATGGGCGAGACCGAGGTGCGCAGTTTTTTGCACTATTTCCTGTTCAGCGGCGACGACGTCTTTGTGCCGGTGGGCAGCCTCAGCCTGGGTGAACGCGCGCGGCTGGCCCTGGCCAAACTGGTGGCCTCTGGCTGCAACCTTTTGCTGCTGGACGAGCCGATCAATCACCTGGACATCCCTTCGCGGGAGTGTTTTGAGCAAGGACTCTCCGCTTTCGAGGGCACGGTGCTGGTCGTCGTCCACGACCGCTATTTCATCGAGCGTTTTGCCACCGGGCTGTGGTCGGTGGAGGGGGGCACCATCCGCCGTTACATTGACCTGGAGGACCTGCGGCGGGGGCGTGATGCACGATGTGAAAAGGCACCGCCGTAAACAGGCGCTGGTGGGCTGACAGGCGGGGGCCTAGACCTGCGCAACGCGAGCGGCATCTACGCCGAAGAGAGTGGCGCGGTGCTGATCGGGGTCGGGGGGACTGCACGTGTCCCGGAGTATATCAATGACGGGCTGCACGTGCTGCTCCACGCCGATGAGCAGTGTGACGTTGCCCCGTCGCAGAAAGCCGCCGGTGCTAGCGACGCGAGTCACGCGGTAGCCATGCGCTACCAGTTGGTCAGTCACAGGCCCGGCATCTACGTCACGGACGATGGCAATTATCAGTTTCATTTGAGCCTCGCTTCACAGTTGCTCAAAGCGCTCGACGTTGAGCACGTAAACGGCCGCACCACCTACCTCGGCCTCGATCATCACCGGCTGAATCTCGAGCAGTGGGGCCTCGACGTGGGCTGGGATGAACCGCCGGCGGACGTGGCAACACTCGCGGATGTGTTCCAGCAGGCGTGGCAGGCGCGTTCGGTCGAGGCCGATGAGCAGCGAAATAGTAGCCTCGTACAGGATGCCGCCGCTGGAGTCCATCTGGGTGACGTAGAAGCCGCCCTGGGTCAGCCTGTCCGTAAGTGCGCTGGCCTGGGCACGGGCGACGGTGGCGATAACCACTTGATTGACAGCGTTCCGTGGTTTCATGCTTTCATGCTTCCTCTGCCGTTGGTGCGTCTCACAGCAGCCGGGCGACGGCTTCGGCTAACAGCCCGGCGATAGGCGGCACGACGAAGGTGATGGCATAGCGGATGAGGGCTGGCCTGGCGTCAATTAGTGCTATCTCCACGGGCAACCGCGACACCGACCATAGCGCCCAGGCGGAGACGAAGCCCACCACGGCGCCCAGGCTAGCCCCGCCCTGGTAGAGCGCGGCTATGAGGGGGAAGGTGGCGTACGGCGCGCCGGGCACCAACCCTCCGACCACACAGCCGATGAGGACACCTTTGCCCCCGGCTTCGGTGCCCAACCAGCGGGTGATCAGATCTCTGGGGATGAGCACCTGCGCCAGCCCGGCCACGACGAAGCCCAGCAACAGCAGGGGCAGGTTGCGCCACAGCGTGCGCCCACCGGCCAGTAGCCCGGCCAGTGGCAGGTCGCGTCCCTGCCAGAAGGCGATAGCCAGCAGTATGACGGCCACTCCGGCCAGAATCAGGGTCGTGGTATCCACCGGCCTGCCCCCTTTGCGCTGTGAGTTCATACTGTAATTATAGCACGCCTCATGATCTGTGCAAGCGCGGTGCGCTGGTTTGCTGGTTGCGCGTCTCCCCGTCCATTTGGTACACTGGCCGTGCTGTGTTATAATCCCCACTTGGTGACTGCCTTTTCGTTTGCTATCCACCGACGACATATTTGAAAGGAAAGGAATCCGTTATGCCTCAAGTAATGCTTGCCCGTGTGACCTGTCCCGGGTGCCGCAATCCGTTCGAGACTCCTATAGAGCAAATCCTGGACGTCCGGGACGATCCCAGTGGCAAGATACGGGTGCTCAATGGCCTGGTCAACGTGGCCGCATGTCCCCACTGTGGAGTGCGCGGGGCGCTTAACCTGCCGTTTCTCTATCACGACCCCGATAATGAACTGGCGTTGCTTTACATGCCGCTGGAGGCTGGTCGGAGTGATCTTGAGCGCCAGCAGGCCATCGGCAAGTTGGCCAGCACGGTGATGGACAGCCTCCCGCCTGAGGAGCGCAAGATGTATCTGCTGCAACCCCAGGTATTTCTCACGTTGGAGAACCTGGCGAACAAGATTCTTGAGGCGGACGGTGTTACTCCAGAGATGATCGAGCAGCAGAGGACCAGGGTGGAACTACTGCAGCGGATGCTCGATAGCACCTCCGACGAAGTCTTGGAGGCGATGATCAAGGAGAACGACGCTTCCATTGATGCCGGCTTCTTCCGGCTGTTAGGAGTCAACCTGGAGATGGCACAAACCGCAGGGCGAGCAGCCGATATGCGACAGATCCTGGCGGTGCGAGGCAAACTGCTGGAGTTGAGCAGTGAGGGACAGGTGGTCAGCGCGCGCGGTGAGATGGTGGAGGCACTGCGCACCCAACCGACCCGCGAGAAACTGCTGGACTTGCTTATCCAGGCTCCCGATGAGCCCACGCGCGGATTGCTGGTCACGCTCGGCCGGCCGCTATTGGACTATTCCTTTTTCCAGGCCCTCACAGCCCGCATCGAGTCGGCACCAGACGAGGCCGAGCAGGAACGTCTGAAAGGACTGCGGAAAGAGGTTCTAGACGTCCGGGATCGGCTCGACGAGGCGAACCGCGCACTATACGGGGCCCGTGCCGGGCTCCTTCGGGATTTGTTGCTGAGCGACGACCGTGAAACGCTGGCCCGGCGTCTCCTCCCGGAATTGGACGAGGTCTTCCTCAACGTGCTGGCAGCCAACCTGAAGGAAGCACGTGCTTCTGGCGACGGGCAGGCTGTTGAGGCTTTGCAATCTGTCTGGGACCTGATCCTGCGCCTGACCGAAGAGTCCATGCCACCGGAAGTGCGGTTCCTCAACCGGCTGGTGACTGCCGAGGAGGAAACAGAAGTTGAGAGACTCTTGCAGGAAAACCGTGACCTGGTGACGGAGCGGTTGATACGGTTTATGGAAGAGACAGAGGCCAGCATACGGGAGCAGGGCTCATTGGAGACCGCTGAACGCGTGGCCTCAGTGCTGGAGAAAGCGAGGGGGATGGTAGCCGAATCAGACCTGACAGGTTTTACGCCTGGAACTTGACAAGGTCGGTCTCTGTGCTATGATGTAAATACATGCGCCCGTACCTCAATTGGATAGAGGAGCGGTCTACGAAACCGACTGTTGTGGGTTCAAGTCCCGCCGGGCGCGCCAGTTTTCTTGTGCCCTCCCGCCGGGGAGGGCATTGTTGTATGGAGATATGAGCAAATGGAGTAGATGGAGTAGATGAGCGTATGAGTCGTATCGTCTCTACCGCAGGACCAGGCAAGATCCGCAATCAACATCGCCGCACTATCGCCGAGGCGCTGCGCCGTCTGAGTCAGAAGTCCCAACTGGACGACGATGCCAAAGACCTGGCTGCCCTCATCGTCTTCTCCCTACACGGCATCGCCGACACCGTTGACCAGGCCATTGCTGCCTGGGAGAAGCGCGACTATTGGATGAAAGCCGAGCGCTTTCACGAGCAGTGGCGCTGGCTGGAGCCTATCACCGACGAACTGAGTGCCATCGTCGGCGGGGATGGCGAGGGCCGATGGGCCCGGCTTCCGGCCATCCTGGCGCAACTAATACCCCACTTTGCCGACGTCAAGATCAAAAAAATGACTCGCAAACCGACGCTATGGCAGGGTGCTTACGAAAAGTTCATACAGGAGGATTGAGGGGGCCGAGGCCGTTACCTACCACAAGACGCACGCAGACGGGACTGTGCGGGGAATAGCTGCCATATTGTGCGAATCCCCAAGTGTATGGAAAATACGGGAGGCAGACATGTTGAGGACAGATAGCAAGCGAGGAAAAAGTGTTGCGAAACTTCTTTACGAATCCTTCTCTACCGTAGGCGTCCTTGGGAGAACTGACATGCCAGTGGACATGGTGCTGAAGAATGTGACGCGTGGTTCTCTGCAGCATGTCATTTCCGTAACACTGACAACAGCAATTAACTACCAGAGAGACGCACCAGCACTGTGGAAGAGTTCAATGAGAACTTTCGAGGACGAAAAGACAAGATACTTGTTTGATCCAAGAGCGCTTCACGAAACCCCGCTCGAGAGAATTGTCGAGGATATGCATAAGCACGGACTGTCCAAGAAGCGCCAGAAGGACGCTTACTTCTGGAGAACTGTGGGAGTGACTTTCCATAAGAAATGGGATGGTGATCCGAGGGATTTTCTCCAAGATTGTGAGTGGGACGCCCCAACTGTTTTGGGGCGTTTGAAGAGCGATTCCCACCGACACGGTGGGCAACTGAAGCATGATTATCCCTGTCTTCGTGGACCAAAGATAGGGCCGCTATGGTTGAGGGTGCTCAGGGATAATGTGGGTGTTACGGAGTTGAGGAATTTGGAGAGTGTTCCAGTTCCGGTGGACAGGCATATCGCTCGGGCCGCTTTAGCTACTGGGGTTGTACGAGGACGTTTCAGTGGGAAGTTAAGCGACCTGTTTGAGGACATAAGAGCAGCATGGTTTGAAAGCGTGAAAGGCTTGTACGCTGGGAACAGCCCCATGATTGCTTTGGATGTGGATAAGCCGCTTTGGCATTTATCCAAATATGGCTGTGCAAAGAGTAGGAATGAGACCACCGGCGACTGTTCAGTGTTTCATAAATGCGAGGCCAGGATGTTTTGCGTGAAGGGAAGAATCATGCTAGAGAGGAACTTTGTAGAGTTGGACACATGAGAACGTGAGGTGAAACAGCCCCGGCGGCCTTTTTTTGCCACCGGGGCTGCTTCTCATCCTGCGCGGCGCTATAGTCTCTCTGCCACGCCGATGGGCATCATCACCAGCCCGCTGATGACCTTGGGGAAGAAATCGGTGGATTTCTGGGGCATCTTCTCGCCAGCCCCGGTGCAGGCTCGCACCTGCTCCATCCGCGTTGGGTTCGTCACCAACAGGAACTGCGCCTCGCCCTTGTCCACTGCGTCGTACCCCATCTGCGGGTCGCGCAGGTACTCGATGTTCTCCTTGCGCTCGACCGCTGCTTTGTCAATCCCCAGCGTCCGCTCGATGAACAGTTCGTGGAGCACTGCGACGTCGAGCAATCGCCAGTCGGGGACGCGGTCTGGCAGGATACGCTCCAGCATGCCGGGGTCGCGCAGTGTGAGCGCGGCGTAACTCCCGTCGTAGAAGCCAAAGCGTGGATGCGACGGCTTGGCCGCCGCCAGCGCTGCCTCCAGCGCCGCCCGGTCGGCCACCAGCGTCACGTCGAAGTACTTCTGTGCCTGCTCACGCACTTCCTGTCCGCCCAGCCGTCCGTAGGAATGGATCAGACGGTGGGTGGGGAGGATCACCAGGCCAGGGTCCTCCATACTCACCAGCGTCACCATGCGGTAGTTAAAGCCAGCATTGGCAGGCGCGTCGGGGTTGGCGGCCCGCATCTCGTCCCGGTAGTTGAGGGCTGTCTCGTAGCGGTGATGGCCGTCGGCGATGATCAGGTTGCGCCTGGAGGCCATCTCCTCTACCACGGCCTGTATCACCTGCGGATCGGTCACGGCCCAGAACCGCTGTCTCACGTCGTGCTCGAACAACTCGTGTAACTCGAAGCCTGGTTCTTTCTTGATAGCCGCCCCCAGTAACTCGTTGATGCGGTCGCCGGGATAGAGCATAAAGATGTGGCCGAAATTGACCGCTGTGGCTCGCATCAGGTTGAGCCGGTCCACCTTGGGGCCAGAATGGGTCTGCTCGTGGGGCAGAACCACGCCCTCGTCGAACTGGGATAGTTCCAGCGCGGCGATCAACCCCTGGCGGGTTCTCGTGCTACCGTCGGGCAGGGTGAAGGTCTGGTGGAGGACGTAGATGGCGGGCGTCTGCTCCCGCATCAGGGCACCCTCCTGCAACCAGGACTGGTAGTAGTCCCGTGCCCGGGTGTAAGTGTTGTCCATTTCCCCGTCCCCTACCTGCTCTTTCCCCTTGATGATACGCACGACGTTGTAGGGGCTCAGGTCGTAGTACTTGTCCTGCAGCCCATGCCGCACCCGGTCGTAGGGTTGGCTGATGACGGCGGATAGGTCGGGTATCTTTTCTGGATTGTAGCGTGTGCCTCGGAAAGGTTTAATGACGGCCATACTCATACCTCCTGTCGCTTCGGAAGATGTCGGAACTCCAATTCACCCCATACACCGGCAATACCCTCGACGCCGGTGAAGGTACGAAAAGCCCGCGCAACGAGATGGAACAGGTCCCCCGCGCCGAGCATTAGTACAGCTTAGAGCGGCCAGCGGCTCACAAGTCGCTGCGCCGGCGAGTGGTGCAGATAGCGCCACCCCATCAACGCAGCCACCGCCCAGATGATGGCCAGATAGGCCAGGTTGAAGATGGTGGTGGAAAGGTCCAGCGCTTCCATCAGCGCTTGGCAACCTCAATGGCGATCCGCGCCACCTCTTCTCCCACCCGCGCCTTGGCCTCGCCCGTCCCCGCGCCGACGTGGGGGGAGCCGATCACCTGGGCCAGTTCCATCAGCCGCCGGCCTCGTTCCTCCTTCTCGTCCTCGAAGACGTCCAGCGCCGCGCCGGCCACCTTGCCGTTTGTGATCGTCTCGTACAGCGCCACCTCGTCCAGTGTCCCGCCGCGCCCACAGTTGACTATGCGCACGCCGTCCTTCATCTTGGCGAACGCTTCCGCGCCGATGATATGGTGGGTCTCCGGTGTGTGGGGCGCGTGGAGCGAGACGTAGTCCGAGCGGGCGAGTAGTTCGTGTAGCGAGACCTGGGTGGCACCGTCCACCTCGGTGGGGGTGCGGCGGTAGAAGAGCACTTCCATCCCTAGCGCGGCCGCCTTCTGCGCCACCAGGCTGCCGATGCGCCCACAGCCGACCAACCCCAGCGTCTTGCCGGTGAGTTCCGTGCCATTGCTGAGCGGTTTCTTCTCCCACTTGCCGGCCTTCATAGAAGTGGTGGCCTGGGGAATGGGGCGGGCCAGCGCGAAGAGGTAACCGATGGTCAGTTCGGCCACCGAGTTGGAGGAGGCGGCCGGGGTATTGCGCACCTCGACGCCCTTCGATTGGGCGTACTCCACGTCAATGTTATCCAGCCCGACGCCGCCGCGTATGACCAGTTTCAGATTGGTGGCCTTATCAATCAGGGGGGCGCACACCTTCGTGCGGCTGCGGACGACCATCGCGTCGTAACCGGCGATGATCGTTTCCAGATCCTCAGGCGTGATGTCGTCCCGCACATCCACCTCGATACCGGCCTCCTGCATCGCAGCGACAGCAGTAGGGGCCGTTGGGTCACAAACTAGCAGTTTCATCGTTGCCTCCTTAGTGTTCGTAGATTCGGGATTCGGCTACCAAGTTTACGAATTTACGAACCTACGAATTTACGAATCTACGAATTTACGAATCTACAGTCCAAGAATGTCCTCAATCTGCCCCAGAAGCCACTTGACGTCGTCCAGTGTCAGGTCGCCCATGTGCGCGATGCGGAAGCACTTTTCCTTGAGATCACCGTAGCCGTTGGAGATCATGGCGCCCCGTTTGCCCAACTCCTCGTTGAGCCCGGCGACGCTGATGCCGCGCGTGTTCTCGACGTTGGTGACGGTGTTGGAGAGGTACCGCTCGTCGGAGTAGAGGCCGAAGTAGCGGCGGGCCCAGTCCTGAACGGTTGTGGCCATTTCCTCGTGTCGCCGCCAGCGGTTCTCCAGCCCCTCGGCCAGGATGTCGTCCATCTGAGCGTTGAGGGCCTGGATGAGGCTGATGGCGGGCGTGGCCGGGGTCTGGTGCTTCTCGTACTTTTTGTCCATCTGCGCGTAGGAGAAGTAGTAGCCGGGGCTCTCTATCTGCTGCGCCCGCTCTCGCGCCCGGTCGCTCACCGCGCACACCGTCAGCCCCGCCGGGAGGGCAAAACATTTCTGCACGCCGGCCAGGCAGACGTCCAACCCCCAGGCGTCAAACTCGATCTTGATGCCAGCCATGCCACTGACGGCGTCCACCAGGATCAGCACGTCGGGGTACTTCTCGTGGATGAGGGCGGCGATGTCTTCGAGGGGGTTTGTCAAGCCGGTCGAGGTCTCGTTCATCACGATGGTGATGGCGTCGTAATCCTCCTTGGATAGCGCCTCGTCCACCAGTTCGGGCGTGATCGCCTGGCCCAGCACCTCTACCTTGTCGCAGGGGACACCGTTGGCGGCGGTGATTTGAAACCAGCGTTTGGAGAAGGCCCCGCAGACGGTGTTGAGAATGCGCCTGGTGGAGGCCTGGCGGACCGACCCCTCCATCATGCCGGTGGAGGAGCAGGCGTAGAGATAGACTCGTTGCTGGGTGTAGAGCAGTTGCTGGAGTTTGGTGGTCACCGCTGCCTGCAGGTCAGAGTACTCCTTGGCGCGGTGGCCGATCATCGGCGCGGCCTGGGCCTGCAGGATCTTCTCCCGCACGTGGGTCGGCCCTGGAATGAAGAGTTTCTTATACATCGTTAACCTCCTTAGATCTGGTAGATTGGCAGATTGGTGTCCGGGACGACCGGTTTGTGTCGCATTGCACCGGAGATCAATCTACCGGACAAAAACAGGACGCACAAACACGATTGGCTGTGCGTCCCCTGTCTGACAACCTGAGAGATTCCTCCCGATCAATTATCGGGCCTTGCCCCTTCGGTGCCCTAAGGACTCTCCAGAGGAGCCGAGATACGGGGTCCTGTGACCTGAGAGTTTCACCATCGCGATCAGCCTTCGCGCTGGCTTGCCCCTTCGGTGCCCGCACTCAAGCGGTCTCTCCCCCATATCCCATGGCGGAACGATGTGATTTGTTTTCATTTTACACTACGACATAACAAATGTCAACACCTTGACACCAGGGAGGCGGGCGGGTACAATATGGTCAGCGTATTATCTCAAGGAGGTTAACATGCAATTCTCAAGACTCGTCGAGAAGCGGTACAGTGTGCGGGCGTACAAGCCCGACCCGGTGGAGGACGATGATCTACAGCAGGTGCTCGAAGCGGCACGCCTGGCGCCGACCGCGGCCAACCGGCAACCCTTTCAGATCGTCGTGATCCACACAGCGGAGCGCAAGGCGGAGTTGGGGCGCATCTATGGCAGGGACTGGTTCGTGCAAGCGCCGTTGATCATCTGCGCCTGTGGGATTCCGGCCCGGGGCTGGGTCCGCCGGGACGACGAAAAGAGTTACTGTGACGTGGACGTCGCCATCGTCATGGATCACTTGATTCTGGCCGCAGCCGACCTGGGGCTGGGCACGTGCTGGATTGCCGCGTTCGACCCTGTTGCGGCACGCGAGGTCTTGGGTCTGCCCGACGACGTCGAACCGATCGCCTTCACGCCGTTGGGTTACCCCGCCGACCAACCCGGACCTAAGAAGCGCAAGGCGCTAACTGAACTGGTGCGCTACGAGCGCTGGTAGGACCAGGTAAGGCTATTCCAGAAAAATAGTCATCCCAGTGTCATTCTGAGCTACGCGTGGTGCGCATGCGCCACTCATTGTGCAAGAAACAGTCAACCTGTCATTGCGAGGAGCGCCAGCGACGAAGCAATCTCCAATGGCCCAGGTGGAGATTGCTTCGCTGCGCTCGCAATGCCACCGTCCGCCTATGTTTCTTAGTAGCGGCACGCAGTGAAGCGAAGAATCTAACGCCATAGTACCCAAACCGCCTGTCCAAAGCGAGATTCTTCGCCTCCGCTGCGCTCCGGCTCAGAATGACAGGCTATGAAAGAAGTGCTCAGAATGACAGGCTATGAAAGAAGCGCTCAGAATGACAGGCTATGAAAGGAGTGCTCGAATGGTTCAAGCCGACGATACCTTCTCCCCCGCATCGGTGCTGGCCCTGCTCAAGCGACGGCGCAGCATCCGCCGCTATCAGCCGGACCCTGTGCCGGACGAGATGATTGAGCAATTGCTGGAGGCTGGCCGGTGGGCTCCCTCGGCCAGTAACCGGCAGCCCTGGACGTTTATCGTCGTCCAGGACGAGGCAATCCGCCAACAGGTCGCGCAGCACGCGGCCTACTACTTCGTACGCTGGGCGCACGTGGAGGAGGCCCCGCTGCTTATCGTCCTATGCGGGGACACCCGCCACCGGATCTACCGGCAATTCCTCCACGAGGATATCGGGTTGGCGGGCTCGCAGATCATGTTGCAGGCCAAAGCCCTGGGGCTGGGGACCTGCTGGATCGGGGGCCTGGACCGGAAGGCGATCGCTGGCATTCTCAAGGTGCCGGATCACCAAGAGATCGTAGGACTGCTGACGGTGGGGTTCCCGGCAGAGAACCCGGATCCACGGTCCCGCAAGCCGCTGGCGGAGATCGTTCATTACGACGTCTACGGCAATCAGGGGGAGGGTGGGGGCGCGACGCCGGGACGGGTGCCGGGTGGCCTGCTAGGGAATCTGCTGCGCCGGTTGCGGCTGACGATCCGGCCCTGAGCCTCACTCACGCGTTTACGTATTGCGAGCCATTATGTTCGCGCTCTGTCCCCAAGACGTAGGTATCATCCTGACCTACCGTTGCCATAGTGGCTGTAAGCACTGCCTCTACAACTGTGGGCCGCGCTGGAGGAAGGAAGCAATGTCGCCGCAGACGCTGCGCCAGGCGCTGGAGGCGGTCACTATCTGGCCGCAGACGCCGCAAGTGCACCTTACTGGCGGGGAACCGTTCCTCCACTTCCCGCTGTTGCTGGAGGGCGCGCGGTTGGCGACTGAACTGGGTATCGCGTGTTACGTCGAGACCAGCGCCGGTTGGTGTACGGACGAGGCGGAGGCGGTCGAGCGATTCGCCGCTCTGCGGCAGGCTGGGCTGCAGGCCGTCCTGATCAGTTGCTCGCCGTTCCACGCCGAGCGGATTCCTCCGGCCCGCACGATGCGCGCTGTCCGCGCCGCCCTCGACGTATTCGGCGCCCGCCGGGTAACGGTCTACCTGCCCAACTTCCTCGAAATCGTGCAGCACTTCGACGTGGAGCGTCCGACCCCGCTCTCACGTTACGAGGAGGAATTGGGCGTCGAAGGGGCGCGCCGTGTCTTGTGGGAGGGGTATGGCATCATCTCCGGCGGGCGGTCGGGCTACGAGTTGGGACACCTGGTGCCCAGGCGTCCGGTGGTGGCCTTCACACACGCGAACTGCGCCGGGGAGATTCTCCACGCCCACCACTCCCACTTTGACCTGTATGGCAACTTCATCTCCGGCTTCTGCGGCGGGCTGACGGTCGGTGACTGGCACGAACTGCCGCAAGTCCTGGCCGACTTCCAGGCGGGCTGCTACCCGCCGCTGGTCGAGGCGTTGATCGAGCGCGGACCGTATGGTTTGTTTGAACTGGCACAGGAAGAGTATGGCTACCAGCCTATGCTCGAAGGCTACACCGGCAAATGCCACCTGTGCGTGGACGTGCGACGGCATCTTGTGGAGACGGGCGACTTCGCAGAACTGCGTCCGTCTGGATTCTACGAGAACTTCTGATGAGGTACGATGTTTGAGCGATACCGAAATGCCGTCAAGATATTTCTTATCATTGGCCTGATTCTGGCGGCGCTGATTGCCCTTGTCCCATGCTCATCTGTTTCCATCATCCCCGACCAACCTACGCCTGCGGCTGGCCTACCGGCCACACCCACATCAACCCCACAACTCACTCAACCGACAGAGGTCGCCCACGCCACAAAGACCCCACCAACCGCCATCCCCACGCACACATCCAGCCCCGCCCGGACCACACAGCCGCTCCCGTCTCCACTCCCGCCGCCTGTGGGCAACGGGAGCAAACTGGGCGTCCACGGCATTTGGTCGAACCGCATCCTTGAGTTCACCCAGATCCTGGCGGATGCTGGTGCGCCGTTCAGGATTGTCAAGGCCGTGGGTGATTTGGGTTGGTTGAAAGATGTGAGGCGCATCAGTCCGGCGACGATCACAGTTGGCCGTCTGACTCATGGCCACGAGGGCGCTGGTTTGGTCAATGACCCGGACACGGACCTGGATTGGTATGCGGCTGTCCTGATGGAGCCGATTTTGGCCACGGTGCAAAACAATGCTTCGCTCAGGCAGGCTGTGGACTATTGGGAGGTGACGAATGAGCCGTTGGGCGGTGGTGTGCCGACGGATGCCTACGTGCGTCTAGCCTGGCTGACGATCAAGTGTCTGGACGTCGCTGAGGCCAATGACCTGAAACTGGCCATTTTTGGTTTCAGTGCCGGTACGCCTGAGTGGGCTGACCTGTTGGCTATCGTCGAGACCGGCGTGTTTGCGCGGGCCAAGGCTGGCGGTCACATCCTTACCCTACACGAAGGGGTCTTTGGCGACGACCCGATAGACACGTGGTGGAACGTTCACTTTGTGGACGAGGATGGCAATCCTACGACTGAAGATACTGGGGTGACCGCGCCTGGCGGGTGGATACCTGGCGGGCCAGTTCTTGATGGTGCAGGTGCGCTGTGCCTCCGCTATCGTTTCCTGTACTACTTGCTCGAGGAGCGAGACGAGGTCGTTCCCTTGTTTGTGAGCGAGTTTTACGCCGGCGGCGGCTATGATCCGGTGAACAGTACCGATGTGGTTGCCCGTATGCAGTGGTACGATGGTCAGTTGGGCGCTGATGACCACGTGTTGGGCTTTGGGCCGTTCACGTTGGGGCCGGTGCCCGACTGGGAGCATCAGGACTACGAGCCTTTTTACGAGGGCGAGGGTGGATTAGTGGTGTATATGATTGCGATGAGGTGAATGGGCTTCATTACAGTTCATTGTTCATCCTCTCAACTTCTTTGCCTGCGTACATATCCCGGCTCAAAGTTCGGCACCAGCGGTAGTGGGGAAAGCGGGATCACGGGAGATTTGTGCAAGCATCATCACCCCTTTTGACATTTCCCCAACCTCGGTATAGAATAGTGGCGGCGGTTCGAAAAGTGCACGGAATAGTGAATTGCCCTGCTTATCCACGGAGGGAAAGGATGGCAACTTAACGACTGGCAGGGCGGATCACACCTTATGAGGGTGGTTCGCCTTGTTGTGTATGGAGCGGGGAAAGATGGTAGTAGGAGATTGCCAGGCGACACCTCCATCTTTCCGCCTGAACCTCCTAGACCTGTTGAGGATACCTAGATGTTTGGTAAACTACCCGAGCTATTTGACCGAGATTTCGCCATAGGATACTTTCTGCCAACAGCCACTTTTATGGTTGTGAGTCTCGCCCTCGTAAACGGGTTCGGGCTGTTGCCTGCTGTACTTGTTGTAAATACCGCGATCCAGGTTGATGTTTTGATAGGGACTACTACTATTATCGGCCTGGCATCGTGGCTTGCGAGTGTTTTTCTCTTGGCCACAAACAGAGATATACTGAGATTGATAGAAGGCTACGGACGCTTGAATCCAATACGTCTTTTTGGCAAGATAGAAAAACGACGCTATGAGAGGCTTCGGGAAGGCATATCAAAACTAGATGAAGAGTATTCACGCTGCATTTCGGAGGGGAAAGAGTTTCCAATGGAACTCCGTCTAAAACGCAAACAGCTTATGGAAGAGACTGTAGAAAGATTCCCCGATGAAGATCATTGGTTACTTCCAACTTCCTTCGGAAACACTATCAGAGCATTTGAGGTTTACCCACGTGTAATGTATGGCTTGGATTCAATACCTGGGGGGACACGTCTACAAGGTGTAATCCCAGAAGAATACCGTAGATTGGTGGATAGTGCGAAAACCCAGATGGATTTCTGGGTAAATCTTTCGCTACTGAGTTTGATTGCTGCAGTGGAGTACATAGGGCTTGCGGTGTTCACAAATCAGGTGAAGGTTCTTTGGTTTCCGTTCGTAACTCTGATCATCGTCCTAGGTGCTTACTCCAGGGCCACAAGTTCCGCTGCTGAATGGGGCAAGTTAGTAAAATCATCGTTCGATGTTTTCTTGCCGGAGCTTCGTAAGAAGCTAGGTTTTCCAAGCCCTGCTACTTTGGAGGAAGAGCAATCATTATGGCTCAAGTTTAGCCAGTCAGTCATCTACAGAGATCCCCAAAGTATGCCTGATCAAGACAGCGTACAGGACAAAGATGAGGACTGAATCGTTTCGAACTCAACTTCAAGATGGATAGCCCGAACAAAGAGAAGATCAATATCCTGTTTTCACAAGGTCACGAGGAGCAGTTGGTCCTCACCGAGGATGCAGACGACGAGTCACTGTTTTCGTCGCTGCGTCAGGTGTTGGTCGGCTGGGGGTACGTGATCGGTTCGACCGAAGCGCTTACGCCCGGTCAGCTTGCAGACGTTCGAATCCTGGTCGTGGGTGCTCCCCGACGTGATTTTGGGTCGGAAGAACTTGACGCCATCGAACAATTCGTCCGAGCTGGGGGAGGGCTATTGTTAGCTAGCGATGCCAAGACGATGTTTGATCCACCGCGTGACATGAACCAGAAAATGGCGGAGATGGCGGGCCTGCAATTCCAGGAGTATCTCAATTACCCGATTACTTACCTGCAAGTATTCCAGCCTCATTACGTTACGGCGAACGTGAGACGAGTCCAGGTCGGCAAAGTTGCCTCTCTGAGCGTGAGCGATAGCGCCCGTCGCTTGGCTTTGACCAAGGCAACGCGACAACCGATTATGGCCTGCGCCAACGTGGAGAGCGGGCGTGTCGTGGCAATAGGCGACGTTGGCTGGTTAACAGATGGTTTGTTGAACGTCGAGAACAACAAAGAGCTTGCAGCCAATACGTTCCACTGGTTGGCGGCTCGCAACGCCATTGACATTGAGAAAATCGTTATTCCTGAAACTGTAAAATGGGGACAGACCGCAAAGGTGGTTTTGCAACTACGTAACAGCAATGACGAAACGCGTCCCCAAATTGAATGTGTCCTGGAATCAGACGCCGATGCGATCATTTCCAAGCCATCTCGAAAGAGACGGTCGCTCCCGCCTGGGAAAACGACCCGTATGCAATGGAGCGTATGCCCACAGATTTTGGGAGAGCAAGAGTTGCGGTTGTCCGTGCACGTTGATGGGCACGCGTCGCTTTTCTTTGACCAACTACCTGAAATGCGCTGCCTGGCCCCAGGTTATTTCACGCTGAAGATTGGGGAGGAGATTGGGGACAAAGCGGAGAATCTGAAGACGGATTTTCAGACGGGCGACTATTTCACTGTGGAAGGCGCTTTCCACTGGGCAACAGAGTTAGAGCAACTTCCTTATCAACTGGAATTGCGGTTTGGCGAGGGATTGATAGAACGCGGGCGTGAGCCTGGCAGTAACGTAACCCGGTGGCATCTACAGGCTGTCGCTCCCGGATCCCACGATCTGGTACTCAGCCTGATCGAAACCGGCCAATCACTGCCGGCTTTAGTGACGGTCACTTCCTCTTATCAGAACCGACTGGCCGAAATCCAGGCAGCTTACGTCTCTCCATTGACGGCAGAGATTGCCGAGCGGTTGAGACAGGTGGATGAGAGACTGGGCCACGTTCAGTCGCAGTCTTTCACAATCTTATCGCCTGAAGAATTTGTCCAGGCCGTGTATAGAGGGGAAGCGGCATCGTGGCTGCAAGGTGTGCTGGCAGCGGCTCGTCGAGAGCAGTGGTATAACCCTGACTTGCTAGAGATTGTCTTGACTTACA
>JAUWOI010000390.1 GCA_030612185.1 Anaerolineae bacterium | reverse complement strand
CATCATAAAGACAGTGACCTGCGTATCCGACTCGTGCTCGCAGGCCATTATCGCCTCTTTGGTGGCGTACATGCAGCAGACCGATGAGCAATAGTCGTGGGTCTGATCGCGGGAGCCGACGCACTGCAGGAACGCGATCTTCTTCGGCCTCTGCCCGTCCGACGGACGCTGCACGTGACCGTGCGTTGGGCCGGAGGCGCTCAGCAGCCGCTCAAACTGGATGGCGGTGACCACGTTGGGGAAGCGGCCCCAGCCATACTCCGCCGACTGCTCGGCCTGATACGTCTGGTAGCCAGGGGACAGGACAATCGCGCCCACCTGGATGTCCTGAATACGCTCCACGGCGTCGTGGTTGATGGCGTCGGCCTCGCAGGTGTAGACGCAACTCAGGCACTCGGAGCAGATGCCGCAGGCCAGGCAACGGGCCGCCTCTGCCTGGGCTAATTCGTCGGTGTAGCCGGTCGCCACCTCGGCAAAGTTAGCCACGCGCTCCTCGACCGGCAGTTCAGGCATCAGTACGCGGGGCGTTATCTCCACCTCTCCCCTATCTACCCGCTCCTGGATTTCCAGCCGACTCAGGTCCACCACGGGCAGTTCCGGCTTCAGTTCCGGCTCCAACTCCTCGCCCTGCAGGTAGCGGTGAATAGACTCGGCAGCCTGATGACCGGAGGCGACCGCCTCGATGACGAAAGCGGTGCCCGTGGTGGCGTCGCCCGCCGCGAAGACCCCCGGCCGGGTAGCCGCCATCGTGTTGGGATTGACCGCGATTGTCTGCTGGCGGGTGACGCCGCCGCCGGTGCTCTCCGGGATGAAGGCCAGGCCGGCCCGCTGTCCAATGGAGAAAATGACGACGTCGCAGGGAATGATATGCTCCGACCCCGGCTCCGTCTCCAACGTCAGCCGCCCCGCCTCGTCGAATTGCATAGATGTGACGTTGAGACACTCCAGCCCCCCCACCCGTCCGTTGCCATCGGAGGCGATGCGCTTGAAGGAGCGGCTGGGGTGCATTTGCACGCCTTCGGACTCGGCGGCCTCGACCTCCCAGGAATGGGATGGCATCGTCTCTCGACTCTCCAGGCAGGCCATGTGGACCTCCGCTGCGCCCAGCCGCACCGCCGTGCGAGCCACGTCCACCGCCACGTTGCCGCCGCCCAACACCACCACCCGCTGCCCGGCGACGTTGGGTGGGTTGTCCAGCCGCACGTCGCGCAGGAAGACAGTGTTGACCATCACCCCATCCAGGTCAACCCCCTCTATGGGGAGCATACGCCCCTCGTGTGCGCCGACGGCGATGAGCACCGCCTTGAACCCCTCGTCGAAAACGTCGTCCAGGCTCTCGACCGTCGTGTTAAGGCGCAGTTCCACCCCCAGGTCCACGATGTCCTGCACCTCCCGGTCCACAATCCAGGAGGGCAATCGGTACTCCGGGACACCCACCCGCAGCATTCCACCGCCCACGGGCAGTGCCTCGAAAACGGTGACCCCGTACCCCAGCCTGCACAGGTCCTGGGCGGTAGTGAGCCCGCAGGGACCCGCGCCGATGATCGCCACGCGCTCCTCGTACCCCCGCTCGGCCGGTTCCGGCACCACCCGCGGTTGAGCGTAGACCTTGTCGGTGACGAATCGTTTGAGCGCGTGAATGTTGATCGGGTCGTCCAGCTTACCCCGGTTGCAGGCGTCCTCGCAGCGGTGGTTACAGATGCGCCCGCAGATGCCGGGGAAGGGATTGTCCTCCTTGATGACCCGCAGCGCGCCCTCATAGCGGCCCTCGCGGATGAGGGCGATGTAGCCCTGGGCACGCTGGTGGGCAGGGCAGGCGTCGCGGCAGGGAGCGATGCCGCGCTTCTCAATGGCAAAGGCATTGGGGACCGCCTGGGGGTACAATTTATAGGCCGCCCGCTGGACCGCCAACCCCTCGTCGAAACGACCGGGAATAATCACCGGGCAGACATCGGCGCAATCGCCACAGCCGGTGCACTTATCCAGATCAATGTAGCGCGGGCGGGTCCGCACCCGGACGGTGAAGTTCCCGGCCTCTCCGCGCACCCCCATCACATCACTATCCACCAGCAGTTCGATGTTGCGGTGGCGGCCACAGTCCACCAATTTGGGACTGACGATGCACATCGCGCAATCGTTGGTGGGGAACGTCTTGTCCAGTTGCGCCATGTGCCCGCCGATGGCCGACTTGTTTTCGACCAGGTAGGCCTTGTAGCCGGCCTCGACCAGGTCCAGCGACGCCTGTATACCGGCGATCCCCCCGCCGACGACCATGACCGCACCGATCACACTATCTTTGTCCGAAAGCCCACTGGTCATCTCCATACACCCCTCTGCCAACGGTCAACGGGACAATGAACAACCAACTTCACCACTCGCACCGCGAACTTGAACGTCCGCTCCTGAATATCGAACTTCTGCCTATCTTTCACTGCTCATCCTGCATTTGTTCATTGATTCATTGCTCATTGTTCATTCTTGAGCGGGTTTGGTCCCAACGCACGCACCCGTTCCGTTATCTCCCGTACCGCGTTGGCGAACGTCATCCCCATACCGCCAGAGACGAAGTACATCTCCAGCCGCTCACCGCCTAATCCAATCTCATCCAGCAGTTTTTTGGTATACTTCACCCGCGCCAGTCCACGCACGTTCCCATGCACGTGGTGGCAGTTCCCAATCGGGCATCCCACTATGCAGACCCCATCAGCCCCCTGCTCGAACGCCTCCAGCAGATAGCGCATGTCCACCTTACCCGTACACGGCAATTTCACCAACTTGACGCTGGCCGGGTACTTGATACGCAGCGCACCGGCCGTATCAATGGCCATGTACGCACAGTAGATACACGTAAAGACAGTGATTTCAGGCTCAAAACCGTTGCTTGCCTCATCCCGCTCAGTCATTGACACCTCTTCGTAAAACGTGAAACGTGATTTGTCACTTGGCATTTACTAACCACTGATTGCTAACCACTAACGGCTCTCTCTGCCCACGCTCCCAGCGGCAATCCCATAATCTGCTCATCTCGATAAGCGACCAACTGAATTGCCTTGGCCGGGCACTCCGCCGTGCAGGTACCGCACCCCGTACATATCGCCGGGTCAATGTATGCCGCCCCCTTGATCTCTCCCACCCCGACATCCGAATACCGCACCTTGGGGATCTCGAAAGGACAGGTACGTACACAGGTGAGGCAACCCACACATTTGCTCTGATCCACTACCGAGACGACACCACCGATGTACATCCGCGGCGTACATAGAATCGTGATGGCCCTACCCGCCGCCGCCTGCGCGTTGGTGATGCACTCCTCAATGAACTTGGGATAGTGGGCCATCCCGCAGATGAAAATCCCCTCCCGCGCCATATCCATCGGGCGCATCTTGAGGTGGGCCTCCAGGAAGAACCCCTCACTTGAGAGCGGCACGTCCAGGATACGGGCCAATTTCTCCGTTCCCTCCGATGGCTCGATCGCCATGCTCAACGACAGTAGATCGGGATGCAGTATGATTTCCTGCCGTAGAGAGGGTTCCCAGGCCACAACCTCCAATTCTCCCCGCTCGTCCACCCGCACTTGCGGCATGTGGGCTTCGTCGTAGCGGACGAAAATGACTCCGCGCTGCCGCGCCTCGGTGTAGAACGCCTCCCTGAACCCGTAGGTGATGATGTCCTTGTAAAGAACGACCACCCGACAGTCTGGGTTGAGCAACTTGATGCGGATGGCATTCTTCATCGTATTCGTGCAACATATCCGGCTGCAATACTCGACCTCACCGGGCCGCCGCACACACTGGATGAACACGACCTCTTTCAGACCCACGACTTGCTCTGTCTGGTGAGTGATGATCTCCTCCAGGTCGAGGGAGGTGACGACTCGCTCATCCTGACCGAGCAAGTATACGTCTCCCCGCCACTCCTGCCCGCCGGTAGCAATGATAGTCACGCCGTGCTCGACTTCCACCTCGCCTGTTCTCCTCCCCGCTTCGGGGGGGGTACGCACCGTGGAACGGCACGCGCCCACGCTGCCCTCATGCACGATCACCTCCGAGCGCATAAGGACGTCAATCCGCTGGTGGCCCATCACCCGGTTGGTGAGATCGCGCAGCAGGCGCTGAGGGTTATCCCCTTCGGCGACGTAATAGACGTGCTGCAGGTTGCCGCCCAACCCCGGCCCCCGCTCCACCAGCGTGACGTCGTACCTGGCATCGGCGATATTCAGCGCCGCCGTCACACCGGAGACGCCGCCTCCGATCACCAGCGCCCGCCGGACAGGCTCAATGGCCTGTTTGTGCACCGGTTCGGCCAGCCGTGCCCGTGCTACTGCCAGACGCACCAACTCTTTCGCCGCACGGGTGGCCCCCGCCGGATCATCCACGTGAGGCCAGGCACAATGTTCGCGAATGTTCGCCATCTCCAGCAGGTAAGGGTTCAGCCCAGCCTTACGGACGAGGCGTTGGAACAGCGACTCGTGGGTGCGATGGCTGCAAGCCGCCACGACCACCCGGTTGAGACTTCGGGAGTCTTCCGAGGCTCCCGGAGTCTGAAGCGCTCGCCGGATCTGCTCCTGCCCCTCTTCCAGGCAGGCGTAGTCTGTCGTCTCGACGTGCACCCCACCCGGCAAACCCGCCGCGAAATCGGCCCGCGCATCTGAGGCCTCCAGCCCCGGCGTTCTCGCGTTGCAGCG
>JAUWOI010000027.1 GCA_030612185.1 Anaerolineae bacterium | reverse complement strand
GGCCAGCCGTGCTAGCGATGTTGCCCTGCACCGTATTGCCGCTCAACGTAGCGGGGCTGGCATGCAGGAACAGCCCGCCCCCTTCGCCATACTCGGCCGTGCTGGCGATGTTGCCCTGCACCGTGTTGCCGCCCAGCACAGCACGGCTGGCATAGAGGAATACCCCCCCACCCAGCCCAGGCCCAACTGAGTTGGCAGTGTTGCCGCTGATCACGCAGTTAGAGATGGTCGCCGCAGCCCAAGCGATGTGCACACCGCCGCCAACATCGTATGACGGGAAGCTCACACTCCCCCCACCCAGTCCCGTAGCGTTGCCCCTGGTGATGTGCAGCCCTTTGATCGTCGGTGTGATGGTACCACTGATAACCATCACGCGCCCCAGGTTCTGGGCATCCAACGTGGTGACGTTGGCGTCAAGGTCCGGTGTTATCCAATTGGTGAGGGTGTAGCCTCCCCGGATAGTGACCGTTTTGTTGATATAGGCCACCTGGGTGATGCCCCCACGGACGTGGATGTCGGTATAGTTGCCAGCCGCGACCTTGATGACATCGTCTTCATCTGCATCATCTACAGCAGCTTGCACGCTTCCGTAGCAGAGAGATTGTCCACCGCAGTACGCACCGGGGGCAACGTATCGTATGCTAGTGGCGGCGCGGATAGGCGTAGCCAGCCCGGTCAGACCAAAGAGGAGAGCCAACACAGCAGTCAGCCCACCTATAGTGGCAAGGGATACCAAGGTCGCTTTGTGCTTCATTCTACCCTTCATATAATGTTCAGTGTATTCAGATTTGCTCCAAAGTCAAAACTTTGTGGAGGCAGACAACACAAAGCCGCCCCAACCGTCGCTAGTCGGGGCGGCTGCTGGCTGACCATAACTAGCTCGCTAACCTTCCCGCTCACCCTCCACGCTTCGGGCGAACAAGTCGCAGCGCGTGGTTTCGCAGCGAACGGATCGCAGATGCGCTTGTTACGCGGTTTCCGTGGGTTGCAATTGCCCCTTGCAACAACACAACTCTTGCTTCATCTCCATAGTTGGTGAAACCGGCTGCCTGATAGGCTGCGTTGAGATCGTCATAGCCAGGCCTGTCCTCAATGCGACGTATCACCGCGGTATGCGGTGTGATGACGCTGGTGTGGGCTTTCTGAGCGGGGTGTTGAGCCGACCCTGAGCGGTCTGCTTGTGAGCTCCATCAGGCGGCCCCAGACCGGTGCGAGTCCTGCGTGTGTCTATTCCCCAGGTCGGGTCTGGCCTAACCCCATCGTTGTACGCCAGCCCACCCCGGCAAAGGGGGCGAAGGCGGCCAGCAGTCCAGTTCGCGCAGGAGCACCGTGTACATGATCTCGGCGATGGGCTCGGTGGCGCGACGGACGGCCTGGTCCACCTGCACGTCGAACATGATGACGTGAGCGTCGAAGCGGGTGTTGATAAAGTTCACCGTGTCGGCGATGCGCTGGACCAACGGGTCTCCCGGCGATTGCTCCTGCAATTGCCAGACAAAGAGTCGCGCTGCCGGGTGGTCCAGCACCTGACGGTTGGAGATGACGTAGCCCAGGTTCTTGGCAAAGGACGACTTGCCGGAACCGAAGAAGCCCGATATCCAGACGCCCACGCCCTCGGTCGGGTCGCCCGGTGCGTCGGCGATGGCCTGGCGCAAGTCGCATCGGTACTTCATCGAGCGCGATAACCAGGACTGCAAGGGCGAACTTGGTTGGGATGAGTTCCAGGCCATCAAGTACAATGCTTGGGAACATCAACTTGCTCTTACCATTCTGGCCAGTTGGTTCATAGCGGAAACTCGACTCGATTGGATGACACGCTACGAGCGCGATCCTGCACTTTTCGAGCACTATGAGATCGATGTACTTCCTATGCTATCAGTTGCTAATGTGCGTGAGTTGCTCGGAGCAGCGATGCCTTTGCATCAGATGTCGAGCCAAGAGGCCGCTGCTCTGGTAATCGAGCACTTGGTCAACCGGACACGCTCGCGCAAATCGCGCCTCCGGAAACAGCGTGTCCCTCAGATATGAAGGTCTCGAATTTGATTGAGGCACCAGCGCTAGCGCTTCGCAGTTACGACACACCTGGCGGACTGTTCTGCCGCCAGGGAGCGTTTCGCGTCGGTCACCTTCCTGCGTGGACGGTTGGGCTGCGACTGCGCAGGTGGTTCTCCGGCGCGATGGGCCACGCAGGTGGCTCTCAGCCGCGTCTTCAATCGGCAGCGCGCGTTCAGTACCACCCTTGTGACTGATGTGCTGGGGTTATGGGACAAGCCTGCGCTGCAAATCTGACATTGTCAAATTAGTCGGGGAGCATTGTACCACGCTTATGCTTCTCCACCACTTTCCGACGATCAGTCGTCACTCCCCCCCCAGCACCGTTACTTGACAAGTTTCAGGTTTTGTGCTATATTAGTGTTGTCTCAGCATACGTTTTTGCGGAGGTGGCTGGAAAGGTTGGAGAAACCGCTGTCCCTGAGAGTAAGGGGTAGCGGTTTGTTGTTTGTCAGGAGGTGGATCACATCGGAAGTTAAGTCTTGACGTAACCAGCCCCACGTGGCCGGTACCACGGGGACTGGAGGCACCGGGTGGCGGAGCACCCGTGCAGCCGAATTATGCCGCAGTTTGTAGACATTGTCATCTCTTCGCTGAAGGCTCTGACACCGAATTTACACGATTGAGCCTAGCATCGCAGCCAGTCCGGGCTCACGGGGGTTTTCCCTCCGTGGGCCTTGTTTGTTTTCGGTGATGCCCGCTCCGAAACGGGTGGGCCGGGGCGTTGAGTAGCGAAACACTCCTTATTCAATACATCGCACGAGGAAGACAGCGCCCCCTGGCCGAAGGGGAGAGGAGGTGAGGCTAGCGCGCATTTGTCTATTCTGGACGCCAGACCTGGCGTCCACCATGTCCAAGAGCCAAGAGTAGGAACAAAGAACAGCCAAGAACAGTAAGGAGGAACGCGATGAAAAGAGAAGTATTGACAAACCGTGTAGCACTGGTGGCCTTGATACTGGCACTGCTGGTCGTGCCACTGGTGGGCACGGTGGGAGCGCAGCCAAATGGAGCGGCAAAGGAAGAGATCGAGGAGGCAATAGCCAACGGAGTTGCCTGGCTGGTGGAGCAGCAGAATGAGGATGGTTCCTGGGGGTGGGGGGTGCGTGTCGCCCACACCGCCTTTGCCGTGGTCAAGTTAGAGGACCTGGCCTTCGAGCTGGCCTACAACCCTTTCGACCCAGAGTACGAGTACAGCCACAGCGTGATAGACGGCCTCGACTACATCTTCAGCCAGGCAGCGTATCCCACCACCTGCTGCGGCGATGGCGTGGTCTTTGCGCTCGGTGAGCATGATGAGGTCTATCACACGGGCATCGCCATGATGGCTATCGCTGCCAGCAAGGCTCCAGACCGGGTAGTGAACGTTCCTGGCAGTATTGTGGACGGCTGGACCTATCGCCAGGTACTGCAAGCCAACGTGGATTACTTTGCATGTTCTCAGATCCAGGACGGGGGATGGCGGTATCAATGCGGGGACCTTTCGAGCGACAACTCGGCCACCGGGTATGTTGTGCTTGGCTTAGCCTATGCGGAGGCGCCTATCTACGGCTTCCATTGCACCATCTCTGACTCTGTAAAGAGTGGACTGAACGACTGGATCGACGATGTTCAGGTCGACGGCGACACTCCCCACAATGGTGGTTCTGGGTATGGTAGATGGGATGACACCAGTAACTTGCTCAGGGCCGGCAACTTGATCTTTGAGATGGCATTCGTGGGGGATACGCCAGACGTTCCGAGGATGCAGCGCGCTCTGGACTATCTCGGCCGCGCATGGAATGACCCTGACTGGTCATGGTGGGATATGCATAGCTATCCGGGTTGGTATGGCAATCCAGATTGGCACGGAGAACCAGTCCACCAGGAAGATCCGCCGGACTGGTGGCAGGGACTTGAGGAACGGTGGTGGGGTTGGCAGGGGCCCCACTATCAAGCCATGTACTGTCTCATGAAAGGCCTGACGTATGCGGGGATTGATAGCATCAACGTCGGTGGCACCGATGTGGATTGGTATGATGCTTTCGCCACGCGCATACTGGAGACCCAGGTTGACGATGGGTACTGGCATCGGGACTACTGGGGCGACCAGATAACTGCCACCGAGTGGGCACTACTCACCTTGGAGAGAGTGGCCCCGCCGCGGGTAGTTCCGGTCGATATCAAACCGACCTCCTGTCCCAACCCCCTGAACATCAAGAGCAAGGGCGTCCTGCCCGTTGCTATCCTGGGTACGGACGAGATTGATGTAACCCAGGTTGACCCTGGTTCGGTGCTCCTGGAAGGGGTATCACCTCTGAGGTGGGACCTGGAGGACGTGGCAACACCCTTCTACCCCTTCACGGATAAGGAGGATTGCTTCCTGGACTGCACCGATGAGGGACCTGACGGCTACCTCGACCTCACACTGAAGTTTGACACCCAGGAGGTGGTTGCTGCCATCGGTCCAGTCACGGATCAGGGATGCCTGGTGTTGCACCTCACCGCGAATCGGTTGGACGGTCAAGCCATCGTGGGCGAGGATGTGGTGGTGATTCTGAAGAAGGTGAAGGAATAAGCCGAAAGCCTGCAACAACAGGATGGCTGAACCTGGCCCCGTAGTCATCGCGCCAGGGGGAGGGGCCTTTCTCCTCCCCCTGGTGGCGACACAGGTGGGATACCGCCCCGCCACGGGAGCGCAGGTCCGGTCCAAGAAGATTGTTGGCACGCGAAAGTGTGCCTAGTCAGGGCATTGAGTGGCGGAGCATACCGTGCATCCTCCTCAACCCGTCGCATGGGGAACACGGTGCCCTGGCCGAAAATGAAAGGAGGTGAGGCGGGCGCGCAACCTGGATTGAGTTGGCAGAACGTCTAACCATAAACAACAAAGTATCGGAGAACATCTTAAGGATTAGCAGAAAGTACGGGAGGAAAAAGAAATGAAAGTCGGAGGAAGTTCTTACAGAGGTACTACAGCAATTCTGCTTGGGGCGATGATAGTTGCAAGCGTTTTGACAGTGATGGTACCAGTAGCAGCATCTGGAGGTTGGTGGGACCCGGGCTGGCAATATCGCGAACAGATGCAGATCGCTGAAGAGCCATACTACCAGGTGCCACTTGAGATAGACGCCATCTCCTTGATTGATCAAGGCAATCTTCGCCCAGATTTAGGTGACCTGAGGTTCGTCACCACAGATGATCGAGAACTCCCCTACTGGATAGATCCAAAAACCATACCTTTCACCTTCCAGGAGGATTTCGGAGGTGATCTGAGCAAGTGGACTCTCCAGACTGGAGGCGGATTTTCGGTTGAAGGAGGAGAGCTACGGAGTAGCGGGAACCAAAACATCTTGTTGGCGAACATTCCGCAATTGGTCAACTACACGGTCGAGACAAAGATAAAGCTCGTCGGAGACTCTGCTTGCGGACTGGTCATAGGCTTCCAGACAGGTATACGGATGCGGGATGGTACGCACAACACGTATTACCTCGTGAGGCTCGACGGCAGTAGCATAAAGATCTACCAGTATGCAAAGGGCTGGAGGCTGAAGTGGAGCAAGACCACTGCAATCTCCACGAATACCTGGCACGATCTAAAGGTTGAGCATTTGGGAAGCATCATAAAAGTGTCACTGGACGGATCTGAAGTTGGCTCGTGGACTCAACCGTGGCCCACAGGCTGGAACTGGTATTCCACCTCGCTCATCATGAATGCGGAAAGCGTTGGTCTGATGAATTACTCCGGCGAAGCATACTGGGACGACGTCACGATCACGACCAGGCCCGCCAAGAGTAGAGCAACGGTGTTAATGCCCTCCCCTGTAACTGAGCCAACGACGATCTATATGTACTACGGTAACCCGAGTGCCACCAGTCAGAGTAATATCCAGTCCACTTTCCTCTTTGGCGACGATTTCGACGACCAGGTCTTTGACACAAACGAATGGGGCGTGTGGTCGTATGCACCTGGTGAGGAATGGACGGATGAGATTCGCTGGGTTTCCGAAGCAAAAGAGCGGCAAGAAATGACCTCTCCTATTGCAGGGGGGGAGCGCACCTATGTTCACACCCTGGATACATTCACTGGACCCGCTGCCTTCAAGACGAGGTTCGAGAAGGGCGGATACATGTACAGAGGCTTCGATCTAGTGGACTCGCCTATCGGTGCGGACCGAACGGTCAAGGTCAATATCAGTTTTTCGGACAGCGGGTACGTGGTAGCTGTAGGCGTGTGGACCAAGGACGAAGGATGGGTTGAAAACAAGACACTATTTGGTAGTTTCATCTCCCGCAACTACTTTGGTGAATACTACCTGACGATAGTTCGAAACGGCGACGGTACCTTCACATTCAAGATCGAAACCGAGGACGAGCATACGAAAACCTGGGAGTACACAACGACGGCAACTATCCCACTGGATGTTCCGCTACAGGTAATGATGTATGATCATCCTTGGAGTGGTTGCCGTTCTTGGGGTGTTTGGGAACGCTACCAGGATGATGTCAGGGTTCTGTCCTCTTTCACTCCAAATGTTCCACCTACGGCCGATGCCGGCGGACCTTATGCAGCCAACGAAGGCGAAACGATCACGCTAGATGCCTCCGGCTCGACCGACCCTGACGACAACATCGCCCTCTACGAGTGGGACCTGGACGACGATGGCGAGTACGACGATGCCACTGGCACCACGGCCGCTGTGACCTTCGGTGACAACGGCTCGTTCAGCGTGGGGCTGAGAGTAACCGACGAGTTTGGCGAGAGCGATACGGATACAGCAGAGGTCGTCGTGAACAACGTGGCGCCCACCTTGACGCTGGATACCTCAGATGCCATCCCCTTCGCTGGCGGTGACGCCTTTCTCGGTCGCAAGGAGATCAAGCAGACGCACCAGGCCTCCGCCACCGACCCGGGCTCGGACGACCTGACCTTTCGCTGGAGATTCGGTGTGGTATCAACCTACTACAACGACGGCGTCGGCCCAGACCCATCCCCCAGCCCTGGCGGCGTCTTCCCGTTCGCCGCCACTGATGATGCCAGCGTGACGTTCACGGCGACTGGTGTCTTCTACGACGTAGCCGTCGAGGTCGCCGACGACGATGGAGGCACCGATTTAGAGAGCCTGCCCAAGCTGGTCACGGGCGACGGCGACTGCACAAAGTCGCAAGGCTTCTGGAAGCATCAGTTCAGCAAGAAGGGGAAGCACCAGATCGACGATGTCACGCTGCAGGCTTATCTGGACATCGTGGGCTTCGCCTCGGCGGTCTTCTCCGAGCAGGTGCCAGCCAGCACCATCGGGGAGGCGCGCGATGTGATGTGGGCGTCTGGACCCAGCATGCGTGACAAAGCAGAGGCGCAGCTCCTGGCGGCCTGGTTGAACTTCGCCCATGGCTCCGTGGGCTGGGACGAACTGATCGATACCAACGACGATGACGTCGGCGACACGTCCTTCCACCAGGTGATGTCGGAAGCGGAGGCGATCTTGCTGCATGCAGACGCCACGCACGAGGAGTTGGAGCACGCCAAGGACCTGGCCGAGGCAGTGAATCTGCACGACGAGGACAACCCGGCGTGCGGTGACTAAGGACGAGTAGCCCATCTCGTAGTACAATGCTAATGATTGCTTCTCGGAAGAGATAAGACCAGACGTACTCAGCCCCGCGTGGCGGGACCACCAGGGCTGGTGGTACAGGGTGGCGAAGCACCCGTGCAGCCCAACTATACCACAGTTCGTAGACATTGTCATCCCTTCGCTGAAGGCTCTGACACCGAATTCGCACGATTGAGCCTTGCATCGCAGCCAATCAGGCTCACGGGAATCCCTCCCGTGAGCCTTGTTTGGTTTCGGTGATGCCCGCTCCGAAACGGGCGGGCCAGACAGTCCGCTTGGGGAAGCGGATCTGGGCCAGGGCATCGAGTGGTGGAGTATCCTGTGCGTCCCACTGATGCGTCGCGCGGAGAACACAGCGCCCTGGCCAAAAGCGAAAGGAGGTGATGCTGACGCGCATTTCCCTGTTTGGGGCGACAGTTATCTGACCTGGACGCCAATTCGGGCGTCTACCACGTCTAAGAGCCAGGAGTAGGAACAGAAGAACCAAAGACAGTAAGGAGGAATACGATGAAAAGGAAAGTGTTGACAATCGGTTTGGTGCTGGTGGCCTTGATACTGTCGCTGGTGGTGGTACCACTGGCGGAGATGGCGGGAACATCAGGCGAGCCGCCGACCCAGGAGGAGGTCAAGGCGGCCATTGAGGAGGGAGTAGAGTGGCTGGCAGGCCAGCAAGACGACGATGGGTTCTGGGGCCACTGGGAAGAGTGTGCGGTTACTGCTCTGGCCGTAAAGAAGCTGGAGCACCACGCTGTGGACCCCCAATGGGGCCTGGGGCTTGATTCCCCCTTCAACGACGCCAACCCCTACAAGGATAACATTGAGAGGGGGTTGAACTGGCTGCTCGAGGAGTGTGTTTCCACTATGGACATCGAGCCACAGCCCGCCGGCGACCCGGACACCGACGGCGATGGGATCGGGGTCCGCTTCGGCTGGGGCACCTACCACACAAGCATCGCGCTGATGGCCATCTGCGAAGCCGTGGAACTCGACAGGGAAGTCGAGAGCGGCCCGCTGGCTGGCTGGACCTACGAGGAGGTGGCCCAGGACACCGTGGACTACCTTGCCTTCGGCCAGAACGATGCAGGCTGGGAGCGAGGGGGCTGGGGCTACGGTGACAATGATATGGGCTGGAGTGACCAGTCCAACTCGGGGTATGCCGCACTCGGTCTGGGGTTCGCTGAGGCGGCCCCACCCGATGGCTGCGGTTTCGAAGTCCCCGGCTTCGTCAAGAACGAGCTGGAGGTCTGGATTGGGAGCATCCAGAACACGGACGGCGGCTCGGGCTACACGCCCGGGGGAGGTTCCAACATCCTGCGCACGGGCAACCTGCTGCAGCAGATGGCCTTCGTGGGCGACACGGCGGAGACCGACCGGGTGCAGGATGCCCTGGGCTACATGGCAGACGCCTGGCACGAAGACAATGATGATCCAGGGTGGAGAGGCCCAGGTTGGTCGACCGGGGTAGCTGGCTACCAGGCGACCTTTACGGCCATGAAGGGATTCACCTCCCTGGGGCTCTATCACGAGTTCGAGGACCCAGAGACGGGGGAGCCGATCCCTTGGCAGGCTGACTTCGAAACAGTGCTACTGGCAGAGCAGAACGACGACGGGTCCTGGCCACAAACCTACTGGGACTGGGGCCCCCCCGAGGATCCCCCGATCCTGAGCACCATATGGGCGTTGCTCACGCTGCAAAAGGTAGCGCCTCCGGGCGACATTCCCGTGCCTGTGGACGTCAAGCCCGGCTCCTGCCCGAATCCATTCAACATCAAGAGCAAAGGGGTCCTGCCTGTTGCTGTGTTGGGCACCGAGGACTTCGATGTGACAACCATCGATCCGGCGACCGTCCAGCTCACCCGTGAGGGCTACGACGGCGTTTCCCCGCTTCGTTGGGACTACGAAGACGTGGCCACCCCCTTCGAGGGGGATCTTTGCGAATGCCACGACCTGAACGGCGATGGCTACATGGACCTCACGCTGAAGTTCGAGACCCAGAAGGTCAGAGATACGCTGGACCTCGAAGCCGAAGCGGGCAACACTATCCCATTGCTCGTCACAGGCAATCTGAAGGAGGAGGCCGGAGGGACGCCGATCAAGGGCTCGGACTGCGTCTGGGTGCTAAAGACAGGCAAGAAGTAGTTTGCGAGTTGACAGAACCTGTCGCGTGAAGTGTAGGAAGGCCATGCACAATTGGGCCTTTGACCACAAGCAAGGTTGTCGTCGCGCCAGGGGGAGGCGGCGTGCCCCCTCCCCCTGGGGGTGTTGGTATGGATTCCGCCTAGCCACGGGAGCGCAGGTCCGGTCCAAGAAGGGGATGGCGAACTCTGCCCTCCCTTTGGTCGTTTGCCCTGCGGGTCGGTCAACGGCGGGCTAAACGGCTCCGTTCCCTCGGGTCGCCACTTCGCCGATCCGCAGCCCTGCCTGTGGATTGACCGGCCCGGCGCGCCACGACAGTTACCTGAACCGGCGAGGGAACCGGCTCACCACCGTCGCTTCGTTGTGTAGCACCAGTCGGTCGCCCATCTCCAGTTCCTCGTAAGGTTTCTCCCAACCCTCGCGGGTGGGACGCGGGAAGATGTTGATCTCGGTTCCCTTTTTGGCATGCCGCTGGTCAACGTAGGCCAGGCCCACCAGGTAGCCCTGCGTGTCCATCGCGCACGAGGTCACCTGGCCGATGACTCGCCCGTGGCTCTCGGTGACCACGTCCTCCTGTTTGGGGATGCGCACCCCCTTCTCTGCGATGTGGAAGCGGGCCGTGATCATCTTGCGCTGCTGGGCATGCTCGATGTAGGCCCGCCGCCCGACGAAGAAAGGCTTTCGGAAACACATGCGGAAATGCGCGCGCATTGGTCATCCGGCATCCTCCTCCGGCGTGTCGGCGGTCAGTCGACAGTGAGTTGTACGTCCACGTCCCACTATCTCCTGACTCGACTCCGAAAACGGACAAAAAATCGGACAATGTCCGTTTATGTGTCCGCTTCGTTGGTTTTTGGCATGGTGTACACAGTCCCGCGTCCGCTCCCTTGGCGTCTCAGTGCTCCCCGGTCGGTGAGTTTCCGCAGCAAATAGGTGGCCTGGCGCTCATTGACGCCAAACAGCGCCATCACCTCGCGGCGGGTGATGCGCCCGTGTGCTTGGACATGGGCAAGGATCATCTCTTCGGGAGAGATGGCCGGTTTCTCAACTTGGGCCTCCCGATACAACGCCTGCGTCAGGCGATAGAGGCCCCGGCTGACTTGCAACAGCCCGGCCTGGGCCAACCCGGTCAGCAGATCGGAGGCGTGGGCCGGGTCGCGTTGCAGCACAGTCACGAGAGTCTGAACCGTCGTCGCGCCTTCTCGATGGGCCTGCCACAGGGCCAGCAGTTCGTCCACCTCCAGCGCCCGCCCCAGCCGCCGACCTCCCTGTACTGCCAGCAGCACAAAGTCCAGGTCTGCCGACCCGGCGGGCAGAATGACGCTCACACTGGCGGCAGTGCTGAGCGTGTAATCCGGTGGCCGCCGCCCGTTGCGCAACTGCCCCCGATAGATGGTCTCTACCCCCCGGCCAGTGCGCTCGACCAGACCCACCCGCTTGAAGGCATCGGCAAGGCGCGGGTTGCGCGGCCGCGGTTCGGTGACCAGTAGGTTGTCCGGTCCGACCCCTTCCACGAAACCGCCCGGGTTGCTCACGCGCACGTGGTCGTCGCGCAGTTGCACGTGGACCGCGCCCAGATGGGTGTAGTCGCGGTGGATCAGGGCGTTGTTGATGGCCTCGCGCACGCCTGCCCGGTCGTAGCGCGGCACGCCGATGCGCACGCCGCCCACCATCAACTCCTGCTCTTCGTTGCGCACGCCCACCGCCTCCGTCAACCACTCGTGGACGCGCAGCAGCGGCCAGCGCCGGAACTCGTTGACCGCCACATCGGTGCCGCGCAAGACCTGGAACGCGACTTCGTGGGCGGGCACGTATTCCTTCAGGGCAGACTCTTTGCCCACCAGCAGCAACCCGGCCAGAGTAGGCCGCAAACGATCCCCTTCAGAGCGAACCAATCCCAGGGCGCCCGCGATCTCGCGGTCGGACAGCCTGAGTAACGTCGTGTCACCGGGATTTTCTTCCACCATGCGGCGCAGGCGCGCGAACTCGAGCAGGTCCAGGTCGTCCCAGGACGCATCGGGGACGATGAGCGCGGTGGGATCAGTCTGACCTCGCTGGGCCAGCCAGTTCGTCAGCTCGTACGCATACAGCGGTCGGCAGCCAGGGCGGTTCTGGGCATCCCGGTAGCGGATCACCAGCCGGCCATCGCTGGTGGACGTGGGCTGGCGAGCAGTGGGCACGCGGAGCACAGCTACTGAACCCTCCGGCAGGTCCACGAAAACGGTCTCCACGGTCAGCGGTGGCACGGTCCGGCTCGCCACAAACGCAGCCAGCGCCCCCGGGTGAGTTCGATGCCGGGGATGCAGGCCGGTCACCGCCCCGTCGTCCTCCACGCCGATCAGCAGGGTGCCGCCCGGCCCATTCGCCAGGCCGACCACGGCTTCGATCAAGTCGGCGTCGGGCAGCGGCCCCTGGTCACTTTTGAACTCCACCGTCAGCGTCTCACCCTGCGAGATCAGCGCCCGCAAATCTTCTGGATTCATGTGCTTTCCTCTTAGCAATCGCCAATCGCGAATCGTCACTCCCCTTCGTACCACTCCTCACACCTGTGCGCGATGGCGAACGGATTGAGCACGATGACGCTATTTGCTCTTGCCTCTCAAGTATACTGGAAACGATTCTGTCAACCCAGACGCTACTCTCTCTGGATATGTGTTGATTATAGCCTCAATCTCCGAGAGCGCGAATACGGAAACGGCAGCCACCTCACGATCAACGAATCCTATCCTGGACAACCTATCGGCTTTGAGGCGACTTCGGAAGACAACTCGAAACTCGACGTTGCGTAGGATAGGATCGCTCGACGGTCCGCGATAGTCATAACTACCAACCATCTCGGGATCGTAAATATCGTCTCGGTCCAGGTTAAGTTCCTCCTCAAGTTCTTTGTATAGGGTGTCCGTTGTTGATTCCAGACCTGCTACGTGGCCTGCGCCCGGTACGTCAAAGCACGCTGGGAACTCAAACTTGTGAACGCTACGAATCTGAATAAGCGTGTAGTCGTCCCGAGTAGGGTGATCGTCGAGGGACCCAAGTCCCAGTAATGTGGTGGCATAGGCAATCTTTCTGAGCGTGTACGTTGTTCGCGCTTCTTCAGCCTTGAGCTTCTCGCTGCGTAGATGCTTGAGGAACTCTGTTTCGTCCGGCTCTCTGTCCATATCCACTCCACCTTTCTGCTAAACGAGCAGGTCTTACGACTCCCTGACCTTGACTTTGTTCTCACCTGGACCCTGAGGAGTACACGCAGAAACGCGCGCGCATCGTTCATCCGGCATTCTCCTCCGGCGTGTCGGCGGTCAGCCGATAGTGAGTTGTACGTCCACGTCCCACTATCTCCTGACTCGACTCCGAAAACGGACAAAAAATCGGACAATGTCCGTTTATGTGTCCGCTTCGTTGGTTTTTGGCATGGTGTACACAGTCCCGCGCCCGCTCCCTTGGCGTTTCAGTGCTCCCCGGCCGGTGAGTTTCCGCGGCAAATAGGTGGCCTGCACAGATGGGCATCAACTCCTACATAAGACACGCACATCCTCCGCAAAACGGGCAAAACTGGGACAGGCCGTTTCTATTGGCTCTGGACAAAAGTCCGGGTGCTCTCCAATCTGACGGGCTTGCTCCTGGCTCAGATCGCCACCGCCATTGTGCGGGCGAATCACCTCGTTCTTGGGGTGCGTGATCTGCTCCGGCGTATTGCACCAGGCGCGTTTCTCTGGCGGGATTCGTTCCCACAAGGCGCTTTCCACAACGTGTGGCTGCGCCAACAACCACGCCTCCAGCATTTCCACGGCAACGCCAATGACCACGGGAGTCGCGTTTTCTTGATGTACTTTGGCTATGCGTTCTCCAAGAATGTCCAGCGCGAGATGTACCTGGTCGCAATATGCCGCCAGGTCTGAGACATCCACCAATTGGATTGGATATCCATCAAATGGCAGATTCTGTCCCAGGAGGCACCAACGTCTGTACGCGGGGTCGTCGCTGTCGTTATCCACCACCACGACGATCGCGTCTACCCCCTCAATCAGCAGAGCAATGACGTAACTCTTGAACGTGCCCCACGTCCGTCTCAACTCTGGATTGCCAACACGTTTGCGGCGCTTGAAATCATCAAACCCGCCCGTCTCTTTGTGAACCGGGATACTATCCACCCGCCGCTGGAGCAGTCTCGTCACCAAGACCGGGATTGTCTCCTGGTCTGTCACTCCTTCGAGGATAAACCCAATGCGCAGTGGGGCCACGTTGTTCATCGGTATCACCTCTGGGCCTGTCGTGGAGTATAGCGTCGAGGGGCCAATTCCGGCCACAACCTGGTGGTGTACAGATCGCCGATAGTATAGCCCGCTTCCTCCCGAAACCGCTTCCACTTGTCTGCCTCGGGCGGGCGCAAAATCTGGCTCGTCCCGTCTTGCCGCACCACGGCCATGACCTCTTCTCGCTGCAATGCGTGCAACAGTGGGATAGAGTGCGTCGTCAGGATAATCTGGGCGTCGGGATCATCCTCCACCCGCTGGCGACAAAGTTCCACCAGGCGGTTCAGGCGGCTAAAGTGAATGCCGTTTTCAGGCTCTTCGATCACCAACGTCGAGATGGACGGCGCAACCCCGGTGATGGCTGCCAGCATAGCCAACAGCCGCAGCGTACCGTCTGAGATCTGGTCTGGGCGATACGGCTCCTTCTGATCACGTTCCAGGATTCCAATTACTTTTTTGCCAGGCTCTGCCGGGAGCAACCGGATGGAGCGCGTGAAATCGTCTCCTTCGCCTAGCCACCTTGCCAGCCGGTCCAACTGGCTGGGCTCGGCACCGTCCAGGATCGCTGCCAGCCTCTCACCGCCGCTGCCCAACCCGAGTTCGCCACCCACCGTGAACGATTGTCGCAGCGCGTACGGATCAGGCCGCAGTACCAGCACCGAGCGTAACGCATCGCGGACGCGGCGCAATGCCGGAAAGCGTTCCTCGTCGGTCAGTCGAGCCACTTGTAAGTAATTGGGTTCAACGCCCCACGGTTGCATCCAGGTAGAGGATAGATGATCGTGTTCAAGAGACTCGTACCAGTCGAAGGCGAGTTCGTCGCGAACTTCTGAGTTTTCAGCATTGCGGTCCAGATAGACGGTGGTCTCCTCGTCAACTGTTCCGACAAGTCTCTCGTGGAGGATCACCGGCTGGCCTTTGCGCCCACCAAGTCCCACACTGAACTCGTATTCCAGAGACTTGTCCTTGCCGTTGAACGTGAACTGGCACGTAATCTCACGCTCGCTCTTTCGCCCACGCACGATGTTGTCGAAGCCTCCCCGGCGTTTGTCCAGCAATGCCTCTCGCAGCCCGCGCTCCAGCACGTCACGAGCAAAGTCAAACGCATCACACAAGTTGGTCTTGCCCGCGCCGTTATTGCCGACCAATACCAAAAAACGGGGCAATTGGATCGGCTGTTCAAATGCGAAACTCTTGAAATTGTCGAACTTGATCCGCTCAATCATGGGAACCTCCTCGTCCATCATCAATCGTCAAACGTCAATCTCCCTCATACCACTCCTCGTGTCCGTGCGCAATGGCGAACGGATTGAGCACAATTCACCCAATCTCCCGATAAACTCCGAATTCGGAGTTTGGGCGCGCGTTTTTCGGAGTTTTGGTTCACCCGACCAGTACATAGTGGGCGTTGCGCCCTCTGCCGACAAGCCGCAGTTGACCGGCCTGCACCAGTTGCTTGAGACGGTACTCAGCCTGTTTCTCCGTAAGCCCACAGAACTGCACCGCCTCACGCCGGGTGATGCGGCCGTGCGTTTTCACGTAAGCCAGGATGGCCACTGCGGGAATGACTCCACGAACTCCGCCTCGACGGTCACTGGGGGCACTGTCCGGTTGGCAACAAATGCTGCCAGGGCCGCAGGGTGGGTGCGATGCCTGGGATGCAGACCAGTCACCTCCCCATCATCCTCGACGCCCACCAGCAGCGTGCCGCCCGGCCCATTCGCCAGGCAGACGACGGTCTCCAGCAGGTCAGAATCGGACAATGGCCCCCGATCACTCTTGAACTCCACCGTCAGCGTCTCACCCTGCGAGATCAGCGCCCGCAATTCTTCTGGATTCATGTGCTTTCCTTTTAGCAATCGCCAATCGTCAATCGTCAATCAAAAATCATCAATCCGCATACACCTTCGTATGATAGATCCCTCGTCCCTCGTTCTCCGCAATACCCATAAAGCGCAGACTGGTGCGCCCCTCGGTCGTGGCGGGCATAAATAGCACGCACGGCACCCGGGTGGGCCCTTCATCTCGTCCAGCAGCTTGGAGACGCGGTTAATGTTGGGGGCCAGCCCGCCGGCGCGGACGATGAAGGCGATGTGGCGACAGATACAAAAGCACAGACCGCCCGGCCTCGCGGCGGGCGGTCTGGAGTGATGCAACGTGAGTGCGCAGGCGCTCACCGCCTCGGCCGGAGCCTTGGGCTGGGCGGAGCAGTTTTAGGATTGTACTACAGCCTTCGCCAGAGCGCAAATGCGCGTGCTCGCGCTGACGAGATGGGCGCTACCTTCTGCGCTTCATAAACCGCCCTACGACCGTCGCCTCGTTGTGCAGCACCAACCGGTCGCCCATCTCCAGTTCCTCGTAAGGCTTCTCCCAACCTTCGCGAGTGGGACGCGGGAAGATGTTGATCTCGGTTCCCTTTTTGGCGTTCCGCTGGTCAACGTAGGCCAGGCCCACCAGGTAGCCCTCCGTGTCCATCGCGCACGAGGTCACCTGGCCGATGACTCGCCCGTGGCTCTCGGTGACCACGTCCTCCTGTTTGGGGATGCGCACTCCCTTCTCTGCGATGTGGAAGCGGGCCACGGTCATCTTGCGCTGCTGGGCGTGCTCGATGTAGGCCCGCCGTCCGACGAAGAAGGGCTTGTTGAGTTTGACGTAGCCTGCGAAACCCGCGTCGTCGGGACGCAGGTCCAGCGGCCCCGCCAGTTCGTGGCCGTAGAGTGGCAGCCCGGCCTCAATGCGCAGGCTGTCACGCGCCCCTAGCCCGATAGGCCGGAGCCCGAAGGGAGCGCCGATCTCCATCAACTGCTCCCACAGCGTGCCCATCACGTCGGGATGGACGAAGATCTCAAAACTCATCCGCTCACCAGTGTAGCCGGTACGGGCGATGATCAGGTCGAAGAGACCGCCAGGGGCCCGGTTGGATGGGATGCCCGCCTCCATCACCTCGGTGCGCTTCAACGCCAGCAGTTGTCCCCGTACCTCTGTGACGGCGCTGGAGGGTGAGGTACCGTTGAGCAGGGCCAGCAGGATGTCGCGGGAACGGGGACCTTGGAGGGCCAGGTCGGCCAGCCAGGCGTAACTCTCGCGCGGGTCGTGCAGGTCCCGCAGTTCGGCCTGGAAACTGGCCCGTGCCCATGGCCGCAGGTCGTCTATGCGCACAGTCTGTGCGTTCACTGCCTGCAGCCAGGCCCAGTCCTTCTCCGTATTGGCGGCGTTGACGACCAGCAGATAGCGGGAGGGGCTGAGCATGTAGACCATCAGGTCATCTATGACCTGACCGTCGGGTGCCAGGAGGTATGAGTACAACGATTCGCCAGGCCGGAGACTGTTCACGTCGTTGGTGGTCACCAGGTTGAGGAAGTAGGCGGCGTGGGGACCACTCGCCTCCAGGAGCCCCATGTGGGAGACGTCGAAGAGGCCCGCTGCGCCCCGCACTGCCCGGTGCTCGTCGCTGATGGAGGTGTACCACAACGGCATCTCCCACCCGGCGCAGGGGGCCATCTTTGCCCCGTGTTGCACGTGCCAGTCGAAGAGAGGTGTGCGGCGCGGGGGCCGCTCCGGCTGATCCCTCCCCCGGCCCCGCCCCGCGGCGGGGCGGGGGGGGGAGGGGGGGGGCGGCGCCCCCGCGGGGGGGGGGGGGCCGGGGGCGGGGAGGCCGCGGCAGGCGGG
>JAUWOI010000195.1 GCA_030612185.1 Anaerolineae bacterium | reverse complement strand
GACTCTACTGAAAAAAGGTCACTCGCCACCAGTTGGTGGGGAAAACCAGGCCAAAAAGCACCGTTTTTGATGATGCCGTCCCTAAATTTGGCCGTTTTCAGGGCAAAAGTGGGGCGCTGTCCCTATTGAGTCCTCCGATTCGGAGTTTTTTCAGAGGAGTCATCTATGGAGAAGCGGTCTACGAAGGTTGCCAGTGCATCATCCAGTTCCCCCGTTCAGCCATAGCACCTGGTATGGATCAACGGTGAGCGCCAAATCGTCACTACCGTCCACCGAGTAGAACGTCCCCGAGATGATGTCTCGCAGAACACCAGCGTGTCGAATGGACAACGCCTTCAGGTTGGCCCGGAAGGACTGTGCAGCACCCGATACGTTGTGGACGCAGAGTACCTTCTCCTCGCCGGCCGGGGAGGTGCGCACCAGCGTGAACAGCGGTTCGTCGCCGAGGAACACCTCCTGCGCGCCGTTGGGATGAAAGGCCGGGTGTGTAGCACGGGTGCGGATGAGGTGGAGATAGGGATAGAACACCTGGTGGCGCAGCGAGGAACGGTCCGCCAACTCACGCTCCAGTTCGCCGCGCCTGAACTTCTCCCGGTTGATGGAGCGATACCGCCCGGTCTGCTCCACGCCAGCAGGGTAACTGCGCGAGCCGAACAGGCTGTGCACGTAGATGCCCGGCACCCCGGCCAGGCTGAGCATAATGGCCTGGGATGCCAGGAAGCGACGCGCCTGTAGGTCCAGCGACTTGTCCCCGCTGGGATCAGAGAGGGCGTCGAAGTAGGAGATGTTCAGTTCGTAGACGGTCTGGCTGCCATCAGCCTCGGCCTTGTAGGAGACGTAGCCGCCGTGGGCCAGCGTCCGCTCGACCAGGCCCTGGACCTCCGATGGACTGAGGATACCTTCGACAGGCCGCACCCCCACCCCATCGTGGGAGGCCAGGAAGTTGAAGAAGGTAGTGCTACCAGAGGGGGTGGAGAGATCAGCGGCCCACCTGGAGAGATGGGTTGCATCGCCAGCGAGGAAAGCGTGGAGCACCAGAGGAGGTAGCGGGAACTGGTAGACCATCTGCGCCTCGTCCGTCCCGTCGCCGAAGTAGGAGATGTTCTCCTCGTGCGGCACGTTGGTCTCGGTGACGATGATCACCTGTGGCGCGACGGCGTCGAGGACGGCACGGAATATCTTCACCACCCGGTGCGTCTCCTCCAGGTGGATACAAGTTGTGCCGATCTTCTTCCACAGGTAGGCGATAGCATCCAACCGGATGATCTCGGCCCCTTTCTCGACGTACAGCAGGAGAACCTCGATGATCTTGAGCAGCACGTCGGGGTTGGCGTAGTTGGGGTCAATCTGGTCCGCGCTGAAGGTGGTCCAGACCAGTCGTTCGCCAGAGGTCATCTGCACGCGGGTCAGGAGCGGCAGCGCCCTGGGGCGCACGACTTGCGAGAGATCGGCCTCCTCCTCAACGATGATGAAGTAGTCGGCGAACTCCGGATTGCCTTTCAGGAACTCTTGAAACCACCGGCTTTGTGCTGAGACGTGATTGATGACAGCATCGAACATGAGGCGGAAGTAACGGCCCAGCCGCTCGATGTCCGCCCAGTCACCGAAGTCGGGATTGACGACTGTGTAGTCAATGATGGAGAATCCGTCGTCGGAGGAGTAGGGGAAGAAGGGCAGGATGTGGACGCCGGTGACGATGCCCTGGATGTGCTTCTCCAACACCTCGGCCAGGGCTTGCAGCGGGGGTCTGCCTCGCTCCATCACCTGGTCGCCGTAGGTGATGAGGATAGCGTCCCGCTCCGTCAACCGCTCCGTGATATCTAAAGCTTCCAGCCCCCGTCCCGGGGGCGTCTGGGGAACGATCCGTGCCTCCGCTGTGCGGAACTGAGGGTTACGCTGCCGGAACCGCGTCAGGATGGAGTGTAGCCGCTCCAACAGAACTGGCGCTCGCTCCACGCCGTACAGAAAAATCAGATGATCGAGCAGGCGCTGTTCTACCTGCTCAGACAAGACGAATTTCGATGGATGGGAAACGATTGGCATTATACCCTCCGACAGTCAAGGGGTTGCACCTGCTTTTTGAGAGGACACTTCACCTCCTATGTTTCCAAACCTTTCAGACACAGCGCGACGAGGTCATCCACGTTGGCCGTCGCCAGGCACATCACCTGATCGGCAGCGCCGTAGTAGATTTTCAGTTCCCTGTCGTCCTCAAGGATGGCACCATCAGTGAAGACCACGTTCCCGACATCCCCCAGGAAGTCCTCCGGGGCAGCAGGATATAGGATGGCCTCCTTGGCGCGTCCCACGACCTGGGAAGGGTCCTCAAGATCAAGGAGCGCTGCGCCCAGCCGGTAAATCTGGCTGCTCGCCGTCCCGCGCACGCCGTGGTAGATCAACAGCCACCCTTCCCCCGTCTTGATGGGCGGGGCTCCGGTACCGATCTTCGCGCTGTCCCATCGCCCAGGACGGGGCGTCATCACCACACGCGCATCGCCCCAGTATAGCAGATCGGGGGAATACGAAATCCATATATCCCTCCGCCCACTGATCGTCGTCATAGGACGGTCGAGCCGCGCGTATCGCTCCCCGATCTTCTCTGGAAAGAGCGCAGCATCCTTGTTGTCCGGCAGCGAGCCAAGTCCCCCCCTCTCGAATTCCTGGAAGTCCCTGGTCAGTGCCAAGCCCACGCGGCAATCAAAAGACGAATAGCAGACGTAGACGACGTAGTAAATGTCGTCAATTTTGGTGATGCGTGGGTCCTCAATGCCGTACTCCTCATAACATGCGAAGGGCCCTTCAGTTGAGGGCATCATCGCGGGCTCGGGGTCGGGCATGAAATGGTACCCATCTCGGCTACGTGCCACCCACAGGCACGATGTTCCGTCAAGGCCCTGGACACGGTTGAGCAGGATGTACTCGTCGCCGCATTTGGCGGCTCCAGCATTGAAGACAGAATTAACTGGGCGTGGAAAATCCTGCGCCGTGAGGATAGGATTCCCCTCGTAGCGTTTTAATTCCATTTCGCACCTCGTTCTCACCTCGGGCTCGATTGACCTTCAAGCGCAGATATCAGCCGCAAGGTCACAATCTGGTAAGGTTTCACCGAAAAATGCACTGTGTTCTGAGCGACGACCAGCAATGCCTCATCTTGCTCCAGCAGATTGCAGCGGTAAGCAGCGGCCAGGGGAAAGCCCACCTGCAGCGCCACAGGCCCCCGACAGCGCTCGTTCTCGTACAGGCGCACAATCAGCCCTTCGCCATCCTCCGCCTGTTTCACTGTTTCGATGATGACGTTCGGCATGTCAACGGCCACCAGTGACTGAGACGAGTTGTCACCATCACCGCCACCGTTCACCCGCCGCACGAGCAACGGGTCGTTCAAGGCATAACTGGCCGGTACCGTGCCCGTGCGCCAGTCGCCAGCGTGAGGTAGGAGGCTGTAGGTGAAACGATGCTCGCCCTGGTCGGCGTCGGGGTCGGGATAGGTGGGGCCTCTCAGCAAGGTCAGTCGAATGACGTTACCTTGCACGTCGTGGCCGTACTTGCAGTCGTTGAGTAGGCTGACACCGTAGTCCCCCTCGCTCAAATCAACCCACTTGTGTGCCACTGTCTCGAAGCGCGCCCAGTCCCAGGAGGTGTTGCGATGTGTGGGGCGTTGTATGTTCCCCCACTGGATGTCATAGGTTGCCACCGGGCTCAACACGTCCACCGGGAAGGCGACTTTGAGCAATACGCACCGCTCCCGCCAGTCAACCCAGGTATCGAAATCGAGGCGGCGACTGCCCCGGTACAGGTAGACACACTGCACAATCTCGCTATTCAGGAGGCGACGCCGAATTTCAAGGCCAGCCCGGAGGGGACCCGTTTCGATAATCTTCAGGCTGTAGGCCGGCTCAGTGGTCCACTGTTTGTCGTCGTAGAAGATGTTTATGTTCCAGGCCTCCCCGTCCAGCGGGCGGTCCTCGAAGGCCTGAAAGACGTTGGCCCGCTGGCCTGGTGGCAGCACTTCGCGCCCTACGGGCTTGTCGAACAGTCGGATGATGTGACCGGCTGCGTCAAACTCGACGCGAAGTGCATCGTTTTCTAACACAGCGACGCCGTTGACCAGGTGGGCCACCGGTACCCCGGCGGGCAGGGGCGGGGGCATGTCCCCGCTGCCCAACGCGACCAGTCCATAGGGATCAACGCGAGACACTTCCACTAGGGTCCCATCCTCAACGGGCTGAGTAGCCAGGGGCTCGCCTGAGGCCAGGTCGGTCAGCGTTTGCCCTTCGGTCAATTGTTCCGGCAACAAGCCGGTGTGTCGTCCCCCGAAGGAGGTGGGGTTGACGGCCACGAACGTTGTCTCTTCGGGAAGTAGCCGGGCCAGGGCCGCCAGAGCCGTCTCCCGCACCTGCTCACCAATGGCGCGGATGGCCTCGTAATCGCGTCCGCTGTCTTCGTACACCTGGCCGATGGACGAGCCGGGGAGAACGTCGTGGAATTGGTTGAGGCAGAGCAACTCCCAGGCACGGGTCAATTCAGCGTGAGGATACTCGTAGTCGCTCGCCAGCGCGGCCCAGGCGGCCAGAAACTCGGCGTCGTGCAACAGGAACTCGCATTTACGATTGGCGCGTTTGGTGCGGGCCTGGCTGGTGTAGGTGCCACGGTGATACTCCAGGTAGAGTTCGCCGTTCCAGACCGGCAATCGCCCGCCAGCCTGCGCTTCGAGGTTCTGGAAGAACTCACATGCGTTGCCTTGCCGCACGCGCGGCGCACCGGGGTGGTTTGCTAGCCGCCGGCCGTTCTCCAGCATTTCACGGGTTGGCCCGCCGCCACCGTCTCCCCAGCCAAAGGCGGTGAGTAACTCGGTGTGTGTCTCCTTCTGTTGATAGTTGCGCCACGTGCCGATGATCAGGCGAGGAGACAAATCGCCGTTGTACGTGTTGTACCAACTCCCCCCAACGTCTGGCGTGGTGATGAAGTGGGTAATAACTTGCGTGCCATCCAGTCCTTGCCACCAGAAACTGTCGTAGGGCAGGCGGTTGTATTGGTTCCAACTTAACTTTGTGGTCATGAAGTACTTCAGACCAGCCTGCCTGATCAATTGGGGCAGCGTCCAAGGGTAGCCAAAGGTATCCGGCAGCCAGAGGATAGGCGTCTCAACCTCGCCAAAGTGTTTGCGGAAGTAGCCTCGCCCCAGCAGGAACTGCCGCACCAGCGACTCGGCCCCGGTCACGTTGCAGTCGGCTTGGACCCACATGCCGCCGGTCACTTCCCAACGGTCCTCTGCCACGCGGGCCCGAACTTGTCCAAAAATGTCCGGGTGGTCCTCGGAGACGTAACGGTAGAGTTGGGGCTGACTTTGGGTGAAGTGAAAGTCGGGGAACTGCTCCATCAGCCGCAAGACGCTGCTGAAGGTGCGGGCTGCCTTGCGCCGGGTCTGGCTGACGGGCCACAGCCAGGCTACGTCCAGGTGGGCGTGCCCCACAGCGATGATGTCCACCGCCAGAGGAGGCCCTGCCGCCGCCAGGACCCCGTCGAGGGCCTGCTGTGCTGCCGCGACGCTATCGTAGAAGCCGTCTCCGATAAGCTTGTCCTGAGCGCAGCCTGCCCTGAGCATGGTCGAAGGGTCGAAGGGCTCACGGAGGTCTAACCGGCGAAACGATTCGTCCAGGGTGTTCAGCAGGCGGCTTCGAGTGGGGTTATGCTCGTCCAGTTCCCTGAGCACACCCAGGGCCACGCGAGCCGAGGCGACGAAATCGCGAGTGGGCTGGTGGATTTGCACGATTTCTGGCTGGCCCATCAGAATCGGTGCGTTCTTGATGCCGAACCAACCGTACAAGGCCAGGACGTGCGTGGCACCGTCGCGCCAGCGGGGCGACAGCAGAATCTCCTGGTGATAGGCATTCACGCCCTGTAAGGCATCGCCGTCAACGTAGGCCAGCGCTTCTGGGTGGACGAACTGACGGGCATTCCCGATAGGCAAGAAGAGTGCCACGGACGACCGCCAGTCGGCGGGCGTGGTAAAGGTGGTGCGCAGGGTGAAATCCTGGCCCAGTTCACCCCAGCAGTCGCCGGGTTCTATGAGCGGCCAACCGCCATCGTCCAGGTCGAGGGCGACGAGTGGTTCATCACCGGCGTGAAACCGAAAGGAGGGTAGGGGCTGCCGTCGTCGGTAGACCAACGTTTCAACCAGTTCCAGACGGTGGGCGATTTTGTCTTCAGTCAGGCGGACGCGATGCATGGGAACCTCCCTTTTCTCTCGTAAACTGCACCTCCACCCTCTCAATAATCCGAGATCACCACGATCCACACTCCATCTATTCCCGGAAAGCCAGCAGATAGCCCAGGAGATCATCCAATGCGACAATGGCCAGGCAGCAGCACTTGTCCGCCCCGCCGTAGTAGACGTAAAGCGTCCCGTCCCGGACTACCGCTCCCTCCGGGAAGACGACGTTGGGCACGTCCCCGACTTTCTCGTACTTCTCCTCCGGCTCCAGGATGGGGTGTGGCGAGCGGGCGATGACCCTGGCGGGGTCTTCCAAGTCCAGGAGTGCCGCCCCGGCCCGGTAGACGTGGTTGGCATCCACCCCGTGGTAAATCAAAAGCCATCCAGCATCAGTCCTGATCGGCGGCGGCCCGGCTCCGATCTTTTTTGCCTCCCACTCATACTTTGGCCTCATCACTGTAGACTCTTTGAGTGAGACTCTACATTCGCTCCAGAATTCCGCGTCTGGGTTGATCAACTGCTCCAGGCTGTCAAAATATACAATCTGGATGTTGGGCGCCACCCGATGGAGCATTGCAATGCGCCCCCCGACGAGTTCCGGGAATATCACCGCGTCCTTGTCCTCCAGGTCGGGTATCACGACACCGTGTTTGTGCCAAGTGCGCAGGTCCTCCGTCGAGGCCAGCGCGACCCGGTTTCCAGCGCCGGAGAAGGCCGGGGCGGAAAGCGCGGTGTACGTGATCAGGTACAAGACCTCTCCGTCAATCTCCAGTCGAGTCACCCGGGGGTCCTCGCAGCCGAATCTCTCGTACCCCTCCAGCGGCTCGATCACCGGATGCGCAAAGCGGGTGAAGTGATACCCATCCTCGCTGACGGCGCAACCGATGGAGGAGACGTAGTTGTCGTACCCTGACCCATCGGGCTTTCTGGTATAGCCAGCGGAGACCGCGCGGTAAAGCAGGTAAACCTTGCCATCTTCACTCAGCGTCGCGCCGCAATTGAAGACCGCGCCGGATTCCCACTTTCGCGCTGTATCTGGTTTCAGGATAGGATTGTGAGTGTAACGTTGAAACTTCATCTATGTTCCTCCATGTTTTTTTGCGCCGTATTTCATCACCTGGCGCATTGGTTCAATCCAGTTGGTTGTAACTGAGTCAACGCCAAGATCAAACAGTTCTTGCAAACGCTTCTCGTCATCTACTGTCCATGCCCACACGCTTAACCTGGCGTTGTGAACGGCTGTTATCAAATGCTGGCTGCGGCGCTGTCTTCCGTGTCCACTGGAAGCAATGATTAGAAAGCTCTATGGTCCCTGGTTGCCACGATGACAAAATGGCCGCCGATGTACGGCGCTTCGTGTGCCCAGCTTCCCGGAAGGGCTTGTGGATCCGGCTTCTCGTACCGGGACAAATCCATAACATGCCGAATTGACAT
>JAUWOI010000466.1 GCA_030612185.1 Anaerolineae bacterium | reverse complement strand
CCGACCGGCGCGTCGGGCGTGCTCTGGGCCGCATGCGGTTACAGAAAACGCCACGCCCCGGCGGTAAGGGAAGTCGCAGATGGAGAGTGACGCCGGGCGACCTGCAGCGCTGGACAGCGGCGTACGGTCTGATACTGCCCGGCCCCTCCCGCTGTGAACGGTACCAATGGCGTAGATGACACCGACGGCACGGCACAGCACGATGGCCCGTGAGAGAGCGAACTACCGCCCCGCTTCCCCCCCCACGACCAGTGCCGCTGACGAGGGGACCACCAGCATCGTGACGAATGGTAATCTTGAGAATTTAGCTTGCTCGCTCAAGCGCTATGGCTTGTCCGCGCAGCTTCCACCCGCTCATTTTGCGCAGCACGAGGGCCACGTGTTTCTGGGTTACGTCCACATAGGTTTGGCTCTGGTTGATGCGAATCGCGCCAATGGCTTTGCCGGGGATGCTGGCCGTGCCCGCAATCGCGCCGACGATTTCGCTGGGATGCAGACCCTGCGCCCTGCCCGCGTTCATTGAGAGCCGCACCATACCCGGTTCGCGCCCGCCCTTGCGCCGGGACTGTTTGCCCCGTGGCGCGCGCTTGTCCTGCGCCTTGCGATTGTGATCGCTGCGTTTGGCAGGCGTGTGGATTTTGGCAATCTCTTCGATGGGCCGGTGTTGCTCCTCGGCGCGCGCCAATTGAATGGCCGCTGCCGCGAGGTCCAGCGGATCGCAACCGGCCGCGGCCAGTTTTGCGACCAGGTCGCGCTCGCGCTCCAACTGTCCCTGGATGAGTTGATCGGCCAGCAGGTCCATAAATTGCTCGTCGCGGTGGGTCAAGATTTGGTCCACGCTGGGCAACTTGGCGTAAGAAATAGAGCAACGCGCGTACTTTTCGATCTTGCACACGCGCCAACGTTCTTGGGGTGTGACCAGCGTGATGGCAATCCCTTTCTTCCCGGCTCGGCCAGTCCGCCCGATGCGGTGAACGTAATACTCTGGGTTTAGGGGTAGGTCGTAATTGATGACGTGCGAGACGTCCTCAATGTCCAACCCGCGGGCGGCGACGTCGGTCGCCACCACCAGGGCGACTCGGCCACGGCGAAAACGGCCCAGGACGGTCTCGCGCGCTTGCTGGCTCAGTTCGCCGTGCAGCGCCTCCGCCTGAAAGCCGCGCGCAAACAGCGCCTCGGCCAGCCCCGCAGTGCCGACCCGGGTGCGCGCAAAGATCAATCCGCTGCTTATGGTCTCCGTTTCCAGCAGGCGCGTGAGCGCGGCCAGTTTGTCGCTTTCCCGAACGACGTAATAACGTTGCTCGACGCTAGCGACGGTCAATTGTTTGGGATTGATGATGACCGATTCCGGCGCGTGCATGTAGCGGTCGGCCAGATTGCGGATCGGTTTGTGCAGCGTCGCCGAAAACAGCGCCGTCTGACGTGCCTCGGGCGTCTCGCTCAAGATCGCCTCAATGTCCTCGATAAAACCCATACTCAACATCTCGTCGGCTTCATCCAGCACCAGGAAACGCACACCGCTCAGGTCGAGCGATTTTCTGCGGATCAGGTCCAACATCCGCCCCGGTGTGCCGACGACAACGTCTACGCCGCGCTTGAGGCGGCTAATTTGACGGCTGTACGATTGTCCTCCGTAAACGGGCAGCACGCGCACGCCCTGGTGAGCCCCATAACCGTAGATTGCCGTGGCGACCTGGTTTGCCAACTCGCGGGTGGGGGCGACGACCAGCCCTTGCACAGCGTCGCATTGGGGGTCCAACGCGTGCAGCATTGGCAGCGCGAACGCCGCCGTCTTGCCCGTCCCGGTCTGCGCCTGTCCCAGTACGTCGCTTCCTGCCAACAATAGGGGAATGGCCCTCGCCTGGATCGGGGTCGGGGCCTCGTACCCCAACTCGGTCACGGCCTGCACTAGTTCTGGACGCAACCCAAATGTCTGAAATGTAACGCTCACTCGATACTCCCTTGCGACAAAAAAGCCTTACCCATCGGCAAGGCTCAACCTCGCTAATATTGTTCTTCCGGCGCACTCGCACCGGCGGTGGATTATAACACATAAGGGGTTATTGACAATCTGGGCGAAATCGTTTCTGCTGGATCGGGGATGTGCGCGGCCATCCGTACGTCAGCCGCCCTGCTCCACCCTTACACGGACGCCGCGCACCGCGCCAAAACATCCTTGATCTCCCTCGGCTGCTGTCGCTCCTGCAAAGAGTTTATCAATCAGAAAGCAGGTATGACCCTTGTCTCCCCGGTAGCTGGCGTTGATAGCGACGATTTTCATATCTTGTCTCTCCGGTCCGACAGCGACAAATCGGACTCGTTTTATAGATCTTATCTCCCCATCCGTTGCCACAGCGCCGTCACTGCCAGCGCGACGATGCCCATCACCATCGCGCCTGTGCAGGGGCCGCCGCCTGACTCAGGGGCGGTCGTCCCGCTGCTGGCGACCGGCGTGGCCGTCGGCCGACCAGGCTGGGTGGGCTCCACTGTCGGTTGCTCCGGTTCCGGCGTGTGGGTCGGCGGCACCTGCACTGGGGCAGCCTCCCCCTCCACCACCTCGTAGGCCGTGCCCTCGGCCACAAAGATGACCCGCTCACCCAGCGCGAAGTATGTGCCCCACTCCGGCCAGGCCGCCAACAGGTCGAAGTAGCCATCGGACCCGAAACCGACCTGGGTGGTGCTCATCCGCGAGGGATCAAAGGTTGTGTCGGTCCAGACGCCGTCTTGCAGCACAAAGGTCTTGCTGCCCACCAGTCGCACGACTTGCGCAGCCTCGTGGGGCATCATTCCGCCGCCGGCCGATTCGGCCCCGCGCATGTCAGCCTGTGCCTCAGCCTCCATCACCGCTGGCGCGCCGACGACAGGCGCTGTCGGCATAGCCATGAATTTCTCCGCTGCCTCGTCTTGCCCTTCCGCGGTCAGGATGTTCTCCTCCTCGATGAGGAACGAGGTGTAGGGGGTGATGATGCCGTACCGGACGCTCAACCCGACGATGGCGTCCACCCACTCCCGCTGCTCGCCGTGGAGCCGGATCTGCGTCAGCAGGTAGCCGATCTTGCGCGTGGCCCACAACCGGGGGATGTAACTGGGAGACTGGGGGACTGGGTGACTGGGAGACTGGGTAAAAGTGCCCTCGTAAACGAATTGCTGGCGCTCGCCGTTCACCTCACCGGTGAGCGTGATGCGGGCCGCGCCGCTCTCCCGGTAGCGGCCCACCAGGATCAACTGCGTGCCCGCGAAGAGGGCGGGCAGCGGGTAGGGATAGGTGTCCTCGATGAGGGTATCGCCGAAGTCCAGTTCGATGTTCGCCAGGACGGGAGTGCTGATCTTGGCGTAGAAGGCGGAGACCTCCTCGTCAATCCGCTCGTGGGGGCGGACGTAGCCGGTGGCCCCCCGCTGTTGCTCGGCCAGCGTGTCCAGAAGGACGGTGTTGACGTCGTCGCCGCCGCCGAAGGGGAAGAGACGCACGTTGTCCGGCGCGGCCCCCTCCACGTTGGCCAAGATCTGCTCCACCTCGGTCACGCCCTCGGTGGGCAGGCCGTCGGTGAGGAAGATGAGCACTGTGGGCCGTTCGGGGCCTGTGGTGAGCCCAGCCGAACCACCGGTCTGCGCCAGCGCCTCCAGGAGCGCGCGATTGATGTCGGTACCGCCGACCGCTTCCAGTCGCCGCACCCACGCAGCGGCCTCACGGGCCTCGGACGCGGGCCGCAGCCCCCGCGCATATTGCTGCAGCCCGGTGGAGAAGGCGACGATGTTGAAGCGGTCCTCCTCGTTCAGGTGCTCCAGCACGTAGATCAGCGCCTCTTTGGCCTGTTCGATCTTTTCCCCTTCCATGGAACCGGAGGTGTCCAGGATCAGATGTACGTC
>JAUWOI010000187.1 GCA_030612185.1 Anaerolineae bacterium | reverse complement strand
CCTTCGCCCCTGCCCCCCCACCTGGGCGGGAATTCGCCACGCTGGACGACTTCTGGGCTGGGGCCGCCGAGTGGGTGCTGGAGGAATTCGACGTGGGCCTGCCCGTGGGAGAATCGGACACCATCTACCGGGGCGGTACTGAGTTCTGGTCCTACCTGCACGCCAGTCACCAATCGGCCGGCGTGGTGGACCAGTGTGGCGATCCAGCCCCCTTCCCCGGCTGCATCACGCTGTGGAAAAGCCACGACGGAGGGCTCCACTTCGCTCTCGAAAACCCCATCTGTCTCTTTCCCTGCACCACGTGCCCCTGCGACCCCGGACGGGATCACACCCAGCAACAACAATACCCCCGTGTCTTCTTCGATACCGACCGCGCCTATATGGTCTACGAGTGGGGAGCGGGCACCTTCTTGCGCACCTCCCCCGATGGCCTCAACTGGTCGGCCGAGGCCCACGTGCCCGGCACCGGGGCCTGGTACGCCGAGCAGGGGCCTTGCAGCGAACCGGAATCCGTCGGCGAGCACCCCCACATCTACTCCGAACTGGAGATCGATTGCCTGGTGGGCGCGCCGCCGGGCATCTACATCGAGTCCAATCTGCTCTACGTCTTCGTCGGGCTGGGGCGGGCTCCGGGGCACATGGGCTGCTACGTGGGCGACAAGTACGCCGGGGCGGGGGGCTTGCGCAAGTGCGGTTCCAATCCGCTCTTTGGGGCAGAACTTGGCTACGGCCCTGTCGAGGTGCTGGGGGCCGATGCCAACCCTTACTTCGAGTTCCGCACCATCTCCTCGGCCGACGTGGCGCGGGTGGGCGACCACTACTACATGGCCTACGAGGGGGTGCGCGGCCCCAGCGATCCCACCGTCGTGGATGACCAGTTCGGCCTGGGGTTCGCCCGCAGCGTGGGGCCGGCCATTGACGGGCCGTGGGAGAGATACCCCGGCAATCCGGTGATTATGAACCTGGCCAACAACTGGGGCATCGGCCACGCCGACATCGTCATCGTCGGCCCAGTCACCTACCTCTACACCGCCACATCGACTACCACGCGCGGGCGGTACGTGCTGGTACGACGATAACCATCTACGGAACACGCAACACACATTACGTGCATCAGTCGTAGACAGAGATGACCGATGGCACAGGGACGAGGGAGTTGATCTCCACGGGTGCCTCGTTTGTCCTCAGCCACAGCCCTGTGGAGTAGCCCCCATCCAGGTTGAGCGCCACGTCCAGGTCGAGGTCTGAATCCGCAAGAAAGCGCGCCAGTCCATGGAGGCTGAGGTAGCCACGAGGGGCGACGATAAATAGGATGCGCCCCTGACGGTCCTGGGCCACGACGGTGCGGCGGGAGGGACGACCGTCATCGGCGTTGGCGGGGAAGCCCATCACGCCGCCCGGCTTGACCAGCACCGGGAACGATTGTAGTGCCTCTATCAGGGGCTCGTTGGGGTCGTAGGGCTGGTCTCGGAGCCAGCGCACACTCGCTTTCTCCTCCAGAGGGGAGGGGTTGACGGCGAACATACCGGCGAAGCCCCCGTAAGGGGTGCCCCAGGCCCGCCCGTCGCTGATGAGCAGACCCACGGTCTCGTTTTCGGTGGTGAAGTAACCGCCGTTGACGACCAGCAACGGCTGGAGCAACCCGGCCCAGGCACTCACCGGGCGGGGCGCGACGGGGTCGTAGTGGACGCGGAAGCGCACGGCGGTGGAATCAAGCCGGACAATGATCAACTGCTCGGCGGCATCGCCAGTCTCCACGCGCACCTGGCGCAACTCGACGCCCGGTTGTAGCGGTTGCCAGCCAGTGTCGGGCGGCTCGGGGATGAGCGTTGGCCAGGGAGTGAACGTTGGCCAGGGGGTAGGAGAGGGTGTCGAGGTTGGCGTTGGGGTTGGCGTCGGAGTGGGAGGTGGCGGAAGCAGGGCACAGCCTAACACCAGCAGCGTCAGGCAGAGAGGGAGAAAACGGCGTAACGAAGACACAGGTATAACCACTACGGGTGTAAACCGGCGAATTCTACGTACAACACCGCTTCAGCATCCTCCACCCAACGCTGCAGACGGTCGCTGCGGTTGACACGGTACTGAAGCAATCCGGTCCACTTCTTGGCGACCACTTGTCTGGCAACGTTATATGGAGTCTATGACTGGTTCGTCCGCAATGCGCTGCGCGCACTCCGCCAGTTCACGCAGCCGCTGTGCCTCTACGGAGAGGCCACGGGCGCGCCGCATGTGCTCGAAAGCCTGGCTGTATAACGTGGCTGCGTGCCCCCATTCGTGAGTGAACTCAGCGATGCGGGCCGCCTGCTCCAACGCCAACGATGCCAGTTCCCACTTGCCCTCGCCAGCGTACTGGGTGGCTGTCTGTTCCAGGTCAGCCGGGCGCTGTCTGGGAAGTGGGCGTTCGGGCTCGGTCAGGACACGCTCGATGGTCGGCAGCAGCAGGTCGTACCAATTCGACTTAGGCAGATATTCATAGAAGTCCAATTGTATGGCGCGGGCCTCGGTCTCCAGCGAAGCGTAGCCAGTGAATATAATCACCTGCAAGGCAGGCTGCAACTGGCGCAGCATCGCAGCCACCTGGAAACCGTCCATCTCGGGCATCTTCATGTCCAACACGGCCACGTCGCAAGGCGTCTCACGTGCCCGCTCTACCGCTTCACGGGCACTGCTGGCCATCACGATCGTATAACCAGCCCGTTTCAGGTAGTCCTCCAGGCTTTCAAGCGCGAGTAAATCGTCGTCCATCACCAGTATAGTTGATGACATTGTGCCTAACCTCCTGTAAGATTTTGAGTAGTGCCAGGAGAAGCGTGTCCGGGACGAATCGGCAGTCGGATGGTAACGGTGGTCCCTTGGCCCACGGTACTGGTCAGATCAATGCGACCGCCATGGTTCTCGACGTTCCTGCGGGCGACGTAAAGCCCCAACCCGCTCCCTTTTTGTCCGTTTCTCCAATCCGAGAAGCCGATGCGGAAGATTTTCTCCTGCCTCTCCTGGGGGATGCCGATGCCTGTATCCTCGATGTCAACAGCGACCCACGCGTCCTCCCGTTCCCGCCGCGTGCGCAGCGTGAGTGTCCCGCCGTCAGACATAGCCCGCCCGGCGTTGATTAGCAAATTGTGGAAAGTCCGCTCCAACTGGGCGCGACTGCCTTGTATCGGTGGGATGTCTGCGGCCCACTCCCGTATGGTTGTCACGTCGGGATAGCCGTAACTGAACTCCTGCACCAGCCGTTCTAGCAGGCGATGGAGGTCGAGCGTCTCCCAGCGCCAGACCTCGCTGCTATCCAAGGCCACCGCCACGTGGCCCAAGTCGTCGGCCAGACGCTTGATACGGGCCAGAATCTGCCGTATGACCTCGATAGAGCGCTCAGCCTCCGGCTCCGCCGTCACCAGCCTGGCCAGCGCCTGCACTCGCTGGGTGAGCACAAAGTAGGTCGTGCCGCCGATGTCATGACCCACCTCACGCGCCAGGAGCCGCAGTTCCTCCTCGGCCTGCTGCTTGCGACGGCGCAGTTCCTGCCACTCGAAACCACGTTCGATGCGCACGATCCATTGATCCAGCGGCTCGGATTTGTTGACGAAGTCCTTTGCCCCTCCGCGCATGGCCGCGACCACGTTCTCGTATACGCCATAGGCGCTGAGCATGATGGCGTAGGTTTGCTCCAGCATGTGCTTCTCATGCATCAGGCGGAGCACTTCCATCCCATCCAGCCCCGGCATATTGATATCGAGCAGCATTACGTCGTAGGGGGCTTGCCCCAGCCGGGTCAGCGCCTCCTCCCCACTTGCCGCAGCCTCCACTTTCCAGCCCCGCGCTGCAAACGATGGGTTGTTGAGGAAAGCAAGCATTTCCTCGCGGAAGAATGGCTCATCATCTACCACCAGAATCGTCTTCTGGTCTACCTCCATATCAACCTTCCTTCAGTGGCAATTCGAGCACAAAGCATGCCTCTTTATCCTGCACTTCCCATCTGAGAGATCCCGCATACTGCGTCTCCACCGTCTCCCGCGCCAATGCCCACTCGAAGTGAAGGGGCGATAGTTCCTCAGGCGCGCCTGCCGCCGGTTCGATAATGAGAGAAACCGTCTTGACTAGCGGGGCCTCCGGCGCGCGTATCGTCGTGCACACACACTGGCCGTCGGCGGACGACGAAGTGCGTACCTCGACGAGACCTCCGTGCGCTCCGAGGGTCTCCATAGTCAAGCGTAGGAGTGTGACCAGGACACCGAACATCTCATTAGGCTCGATGAACAGTGGACGCAGGTCTTCATAGACAGCGTGCACCTCCACTCCGCGTCGTTGCCGCTCCGCCGCCAGCCAGATAAGAGCCTCGCGTATCACGTCGTTCCACTGGGTGGTTGTGCGAATAAAGCCGATGCGCTGCGAGAATTTGAGCAGGTCCAGCAGTTTGCTACTCACCTCGTTCAGGTTGGCCTCGATGACATCCAACCGTCTTAAGGAACCAGGCTTTTGAGAAAAACCTGGTTTCTCCTGGAGGTCGCTGCGCAGGTTGGTCGCCGCCAGGCGGGCTACGGCCAGCGGGTTTGCCGCCTCGTGCCGTATCCGTTGCGCGAGGGTGCCGAAAGAGGCAACGCGCTGCATCCGCATCGCGGTCACTCCTACGTCGCCCAGAGTCTTGAGATAACGAGCGCCCTCCAGGACGCCGCAGATGCCCGTGGAGAGCAGGCGCAAGTATTCCTCGTCGTCGTTGGTGAACCAATCGCGGTGGCCGGGGGCGCTGGGGATCTTATTGATCAACTCGAGGGTGCCAAGGATCTCATCACCTAACCGCAGGGGGACACCGATGAAGGAGCGACAAACGCCGGAGGGAAGATGTGAGGCGACTTTTGCAACGTGGGGGTCGTTCCAATCCCCCAGCGCAGCCGCTTCGCGTATCTGGACGGGTGTTCCAGTGCGGACGATGTGGCCCGTCAGCCCCTCCTCTACCACATACGTCAGTTTGCCGATCAGTGCTCCGGGGAGGCCACTGGCGGCCTGTAGCACCACACGGCTGGCGATTTCCTCATCCCGAAGATAGATCTGGCAGGCCTCGGTGCGAAAACCGTCCCTGACCTGATTCACCACTGCTTGCAGCATCTCGCCGATGGGGCGCCGAGGGTCCAGTTCTGTACCGATGTCCAACAGCAGCCGGAAGTAACGCGCACGGCGTTTCTCCCGCTCGTAGCGCCGTGAATTCTCAATGGCGATGCTCACCATCGCGGCCACGTGGCTCAGCAGCGCTTCATCCTGTGCGTCGAACTGCTCCCCTTCCGCTTTCCCGGAGACCCGCAACACGCCGAGCACGACCTCCCTCTGTCTCCCCCCTGGGAGGGGGAAAGAGAGGATCGGCACCCCCATATAGGCCTGGCCCGGTTTGGCGCTGATCTCGGAGTATTTCTTGCTCCAGGCCAGATCCTCGGCGATGCGTCGCAATTCCCCGTTGTCCCTGACGTTGGCGATGCGCAGCGGTTTGCCGTGGCTGGCGATCCAGCCAGTCAGTCCTTCCCCGGGCTCGTACTCCACCCGCTCGGCGGGCATCCTTGCGTCCTCCAAAAGGCCGGTGGTGTCGCGCAGGACGTAGCGGCCAGTGATGTCGTCGCGCAGGAAGATGGAGCAACCACCAGCACCGAGCCGATCACGGGCGTAGCGCGCGACCAGCGCCGTCAGCCGGTCGCGGTTTAACTCGCCGTAGATTTCCAGCAACTCTTGGTCAAATCCAGTATCTCGGTTCATGGAATTCGCAGATTCGTAGATTCGTAAATTCGTTATCTAATGCCAGTGCAGCCCGTAAGCGTAGAAGAGCGGGAGGAGCGTGATGGCGAGAACGTTCTGTAACTTGATGAGAATGTGCAGCGACGGCCCGGCGGTATCCTTTTGGATGAAGTGGGCAATTTTCTGCATGCGCTCTGTGCCGGCGTCCTGTTTCCGCAGCCACAGGTAGAGAAGAGCGATCACCGCTAGTGTGAAGATGGTAGTCAGAGGAACAGAGATACCAACGAGTTGACCTAAGTCCATCATATCCCCTCGGTTTGCAGAGTTGGATAGCAACGCAGATATGAATTCTACGCCAGGAGCGAGAAAAGTCAAGTTGGACTTGTGTCTCAGCGGCGGGTTGCCCTCTGCGCCCGTTTTGTGGTACAATAGGTGACGCTACTGAGGTTCCTACCTGCCTATCCCAACAATCGTGGCTGGTAATGCACTAGGGAGTAATCATTATGGCTCAGCAGAAAATACTGGTCGTGGATGACGATCTGCGATTACAGCGCCTGATGGAACTGAGCCTGCAGCGAGCAGGCTACCAGATCATTGCAGCGACAACGGGTGAGGAGGGCGTGGAGAAAGTTCGCGCGGAGAAACCGGACCTGGTACTGATGGACGTGCTGATGCCGGGCATAGACGGCTTTGAGGCCACCAGGCGTATTCGTCAGTTGCCAGAGGGCCGTCACCTTCCCATTATTTTCCTCTCCGCCCTCGACGAGATGGATGCGAAGGTGAGAGCCCTGCGCGGGGGAGGGAGCGACTACATTACCAAGCCAGTGAAGGTGGGCGAGTTACTAGCCCGCATCGAGGTTCAGTTGCGGCCAGAGGTTTCCATCCCAGGGCAGTTGATCACCGTATTCGGCAGCAAAGCAGGCGTGGGCACTACTACGCTGGCGGTCAATCTGGCTCTGGCTCTGCGCAGGGTTTCGCAGAAGGACATTCTGTTGGTGGATTGGCAGCGCCCCCTTGGGGATATCGCATTCTTTTTGGGCCTGCCAGAGATGCGCATGATGGAGTTCCTCCTTCCACACGTCAGTGATCTGGGCAAGCAATCGTTTACAAAAGTGCGGCAGGTGTTTACCAATGTGCTAAAGGAGTACGTGCCAGGCGTGCGGGTCGTCCTTGGAGCAACAGACCCGAACTCCGCCAAGCAAATGACCAGGAAGGCCCTGGACAATGTGCTGGAAATCGCCCTGATTGAGGTGGATTACATTCTCGTGGATGCTGGCACTTTCTTCTCTTGGGCAGACCCGCCCCTGATCGGCAAGGGGGGAGGAATCAACCTGTGTGTGTTGACGCCCAACCCTATGTCCATCAAGCGGGCTGTTCGGGCCATGGATACCGTCAACGTAATAGATCACGATTTCTGGCTCATCCTGAATCGATACGGTACACCAGACATCCCGCCTAAACAAATTGAATCGCATCTGGGGACCAGCCTGAAAGGATGCGTGCCGGACGAGGGCGATCAGGCGACTCGTGCTTTGAATGAAGGACTCCCCCTGTACACGTCTGATCCGAGTTCGTGTTTCTCTCATGCCATAGACGATATTGCTACCTGCATACACGAGGATCTGACAACCAGATGACGCGCTGGGACATTCACAGGATAGTGGACAGGGTTCTGGTCAACTTGAGACCTGGTTCCGTGGGGACCGTGCGAGATTTGCCATGCTCACCATCGCTTTAGCCCAAATGGACATTCGCACCGCCCAGCCCGAGGCCAACCTGTCCCGGGCGCGGGATTTCGCTGCCCAGGCCCGCGAGGCCGGCGCCGACCTGCTGCTCCTGCCCGAACTATGGCTCCACGGCTACGACCTGGAGCGGGCCGGGGAGTGGGCCGCGCCACTGGGGGAGAGCGGCTTCGCCCAGATGGCCGCGCTGGCCCGTGAGTTCGGCCTGCACCTGGCAGGTTCGCTCCTGGAGCGGCACGCTGGCGGCGTCTCCAACACCGCCGTCCTTTACGCGCCCGACGGCGCGCTCCTGGGGTCTTACCGAAAAATTCACCTCTTCCGACTGATGCAGGAGCCTCGCTACCTGGCCCCTGGCGACCACGCCACCCTCTGCCC
>JAUWOI010000493.1 GCA_030612185.1 Anaerolineae bacterium | reverse complement strand
GGTGTTTCCCATCATCCCCAGCATCGGCTCGCTGGGTGCCAGTGGCGACCTGGCTCCCCTGGCCCACCTGGCGTTGGTGCTCATCGGCGAGGGGGAGGCTATCTACGAGGGACAGTGGCTGGATGGGGCCGAGGCGCTGAGGCAAGCAGGGCTCGAGCCGCTGGAGTTGCAGGCCAAGGAGGGGTTAGCGTTAGTCAACGGGACGGCGATGACAACTGCGCTGGGTGCTCTCGCCGTCCGCCAGGCCGAGAACCTGGTGCGCGCCGGGGACACCGCCGGGGCGCTAAGCCTGGAGGCGCTGCACGGCACCACGATGGCCTTCGACGAGCGACTGCACGCCGTACGACCTCACCCACGCCAGGTGGACTGCGCCGCCTATCTGCGCCGCCTGCTGGAGAGCAGTACATTCGTCCGCCCCCACGACCCGCGCAACATCCAGGATGCCTACACGCTACGCTGCATACCCCAGGTGCACGGAGCCGTGCGCGATACGGTCGCCTACGCCCGCTGGGCGGTGGAGATCGAACTGAACTCGGTCACCGACAACCCGCTCATCTTCTTCGACGAGACCGGCGCGCCGGAGGTGATTTCGGGGGGCAACTTCCACGCCGAGCCGCTGGCGCTGGCGCTGGACTACACGGCGATCGGCATCACGGAACTGGGGAACATCAGCGAGCGGCGCACGGCGCGGCTGGTGGACACAGCGGCCAACGGCGGGGTGTTGCCGGCCTTCCTCACCCGTCACGGCGGGCTGGAGAGCGGCTTTATGATCGCCCAGTACACGGCGGCGGCGCTGGCCTCGGAGAACAAGGTGCTCTCGCACCCGGCCTCGATTGACAGCATTCCCACCTCGGCCAACACGGAGGATCACGTCAGCATGTCCGCCACAGCCGCCCGGCAGGCCACCTGGGTGCTAGGCAACACCGAGCGCATCATCGCCATCGAACTCTTCAGCGCGGCGCAGGGGATAAACTTCCGGCGCGAGGTACTGGGGCCGGAGGCGCAACTGGGGCGGGGCACGCAAGCCGCCTACGACCTCATCCGCCGCCACGTGCCCTTCATCGAGCACGACGAGCCGCTCGCCCCGCACATCGAGGCATTGACGGAACTGGTGCGCAGCGGGGAATTGGTGCGGGCGGTGGAGGCGGCGCTGGGAGCGTAACCTGTGTGCATACGCACTGCGAACGGTGGATGCCCAGGTAGCCCAGAACCATCTGTGCACACGCGACCAGGCAGCCGGTCTCAGTTTCCTGCCGCGAGTGGGTGACGTTCAAGATGCGCGCCATATTGCTGAAGTTCCTGGGCTACGTTGTCGTCAGAGAGCACCTCGCCGCTGGTGGCATCCACGTCCACGAAACCGATAGGACCGAATGGCTCGCGGTACACATTCGTCACATAGGCCGCCACCCGCCACCACGTCCGTTTCCCGTCCGAGAGCATACGCTGATCCTTGCCCATTACCAGGTGCCCTACGTGGTCGGTCAGCCAGCCGTTGGCCTTACGGCGCGCAGTGCTCGCATCCACAGTGGGAATCGCGACACTGGCCGGAATGACTAGCACAGTAACCAGCGTTCCCGGTTCAATGCCCTGCAATTCCACCTCGACGCGACGGTTATCGGGAACAGTCTTTGTCGCTACAAAAGGTAGCATGATGGTTTACCTCACCTGTATTCTGCTTGCTCATTCAGTACACCCTTGGCCGTGATAGATGTCAAGCCGACGAAGTTCCATTCACCGCCAAGGCTGGCTCACTGCACGCTCGCGCGAAAAGGCCCAGGTTGCTCCAGCTCCGGTTTCGGAGTATAATAAATTGCACGAGGATGTGAAACATGTGCGGAGGTCGTCCGGTTGTCCGAGGCACCCGCATCCCCGTTCAGACCATCGTTGGCTACTACAAACAGGGCTTAAGCGTGGATGAGATTCTGGCCGGATTGCCCCACTTGACAGAGGCCCAGGTCTTCGCTGCGTTGAGCTACTACCACGATCATCAGGCCGAGATCGAGGCTGACATCGTTGCTGCCGAGCCTGAGCCCTTGCTGGCCCGCTATGGATTGCGGATGGAGCCCGACGGTCGCGTCGTACCCGTCGAGCGACGATGGCTGAACAGACAAGCAAGACCATATGCCGGCATCATCGTCTCCAAGCAGCACCCCATCCGCGAAACGATCCGCCGCTTGCTGGGTCTGCTTAACCACGTCACCGCTGGCGAGATGCAAAACCAGTTCTGGTGGATATAATCTGGATCACGTTTCACGCATCACATTTCACGGCCTGATCTGTCATTGTTCATTGTTCATTGTGTCATTATTCATTGCTCACGTATTCCCCACCAGTACATATCCCCCAGTTTCTGGTGCTCCTCCCGCAGCCGCACGTAACTCTCGTGCCGGTGCTGGCTCACCCGTCCATCCTCCACCGCCTGGATGACCGCGCAGTCCGGCTCAACGGTGTGAGTGCAGTCGGAGAATCGGCAATGGGCTACCAGTGGAGCGATGTCCGGGAAGTAGGCATCCAACTCCTCCGGGTCCACGTCGAAGAGAGCCAGGGCGCGGAGGCCGGGGGTATCGGCCACCCAGCCGCCCACGTCCAGCGGGACGAGTTGAGGCACAACGGTGGTATGACGGCCCTTGCGAGTGGCCTGGCTCACCTCCCCCACCCGCAACCCCAGGTCGGGCTGCATCGCGTTGAGCAGGCTGGTCTTGCCTGTGCCGGATGGACCAACGAGCGCCGAGAGTTTGCCCTGCAGCGTATCCCGCAGTTCGCCCACCCCCTCCCCGGTGACGGCACTGGTGTAGAGCACCGAGTAGCCAATCTCGTGGTAAATGCCGAAGAGCGCCTGCGCCCCTTGGTCGTCCACCAAGTCAATCTTATTAGCACACACGACGGCGGGGATATGTTGTATCTCGGTCCCGACCAGCAACCGGTCGAGCATACGCAGATGCGGGGAAGGTTCCGCACAGGAGAAGACAAAGACCGCCTGGTCAGGATTAGCGATGATGACCTGCTCCCGCTCGGACAGGTAACCAGCCCGATTCCAGCGGCGGAAGTCACGCCCACTGGGAGCCAGTCGCGTCAACGCCCGTTCCCGCTCGGCGATTTCCTCGATCATCCCGCTGCCGTCCTCGACCAGGCTGATGCGCACCCGGTCACCGACGGCCACCAGATCAGTGTCGCGCCGCTCGCGCTTGAGTCGCCCCCGCACTCGGCAGATGAAATTACCAGCGTCAGTGCAAACGGTAAAAAAACCGCTCTGCGCTTTGATGATCAGACCGTCGAGCAAATTAGGCACCTCCAATGGACAATGAACAATGAACAATGAACAATGAACAATGACTATTGTAAACGCATCTGGTTCTCCTGTCAACAAGGCCCCGATTGACAACACAGCACTTGCGACTACAATAGATCCACGATGCAGACTTTCTCCTGCAACAGCACCAGGCGGATCACGCTCGTCGCGCTGCTATCCATCGCACTCGTCGGCTGCCTCGGACGCCCATCCCCCACCACTGACCCGCCTTCATCACCTTCTCCGACAAGACACGCCATCTACATGCCAGCCATCGGCGGTTCAACCATTCCCAC
>JAUWOI010000183.1 GCA_030612185.1 Anaerolineae bacterium | reverse complement strand
GTCCTCGCCGATGGGGAAACCCTCGATGGCGCGGAATTCGGGGTCCTTCAGTCTCTCGCGCAACCGCTCCAGGTACTCGGCCCGCTCGGTCTCGCGGGCGGCGTGGTCGGGGGAGGGTTGGTCGGGGATGAGTTCGGGTTGGTGGGTCATACGTCAATCACCTCGGTGACCAGAGTAGCCGGTTGTCAGGTTTGGATTGTTTGTCCAACGTCGTCCACTCTTTCAGTAACCCAGTCGGCAAGGCGAGCCAAAACCGGATCCTCCGGCAAGCGCGAGCACCAGATTTCCAGGAGACGTTGGTAGGAGATTACCCCGACCGCCAAAGAAGAATCGGAGCGAAGACGTGCGACGAATTGCCCCCACTCGCTGTGAGGGTCGGCGGCCTCGTTGGCCACGGCGAACGGTTCTCCCTCGACATAGACCAGGCCAAATGCAGCGCGGACTTTTCTCTCTGGTTTGCTTTTTCGCCGGGCCAACTGGGCCGCGGCTAGGAGGTTACGCATGTACTGATAGGCCGGTCCGGCGAAGGGACAGGGTTCATAGTCCTTGTCTCTGTCCAGATCAAGGTACTTGGGGATATGCTTCCAGTAGCGGATGCGCTTCGCAGACAGGGCGCAGCGGGCAGTCTTGTTGTTGACGGGGTTGGTTTGCTCTTTGTAGCTGCCGTCGCACTGGATGATTCCCTCGTGCTCGCCGGATGATCGCGGCTTGGTCTGAGAGCAAGAACCGCCACCCGATTCAGTGAACTTGCATTCCAGCACCACGACGCTGGTTCTGTTCTGTAGAAGTACGTCTACCTGGGTTGGTCGTCGCTCGCCCAGCAGGCTACGCGGCAGCTCTCTCTCAAGTTCCACGCGCCATCCGTTGTCGCCTTGAGGGTCCCAACCAAACATCAGGCGGAGTGTCTCGTCAATCAACGCCTGGCGCGAAGGATGTACGGCGATTGTGCCAAACACGCTCACGGCCAGCGCCTGCGACGAGTGAGGACTGGCTGCCCCGCTGTGCCAGGGAAACGCCTGCCAAATGGAGTCGTGTGCTCCTGGGAAGATGTTCTTCTGTACGGCGTCAATGTCTAGCATTAGAATATCCTCTACCACTCCACTACAATCCGCACCTTGTTGGGATCTTTACCCTCGGTTCGCGCCTCCACAAAACCCCGGAAGCGGGACAGAAGTTCCTGCACCGTGCAAGGCATCCCACCCTGTGTCAGCGCCATCAGGATGTCCTCCGGCGGCACGGCGACCCGCTCCAGGCCGGTGAGCGCCTCTTTGACCGTCTGCACAAAGCCACAACCAACTTTCTCCGGGAGCACGGTAGGTACTCGGCCCGCTCGGCGTCGCGGGCGGCTCCGTCGGCGGTTAGCACATAGTCGAACCACAGTCGCTCACGCGGAACCAGCCTCTCAAAGTGCCACTTGGCGTACTCTCGTCCGGCATGGTGGGAGGCCTGTGCACCTTCCACGGCCCGGCGGAAGAGTTTTAACCTTCGCCCAAGGTCATTGGACTTGCCTATGTGCAGCACGCCCAGCGGATCGACCCCAACAGCTCTGGAGATAGGCAACGGCTCTCCGTCTTCCGTGAACGCACGGATGCGATAGATGCCTGGCTTTCCACGCACGTCGAGGTGATGTTTTGCGTCAAACACCAAGTAAGGCAACGACCATTTGAGATTCTTATCTTTCATTCTAGCCCGCTTCCCCAAACGCTTGCTTCAGCAAATCACTCACGCCTAGTTCCGTGGCCATGCGGCGCAGATAGTCGCGATCGAGCCGGTCGCCCTGCACCTTGAGCACGCCCAACACGTCACGCCATTGGCGGTCGGAAACCTCGCCGCCCATCCGGTACCATTCCAGTTTAGAGAGAACAATGTCCTCGGCAGTGGCGACGTAGGCGCGGCGCTCGGGGTCCTCACTCAACAGATGCAACTGGCGGCGGGCCAACTGGGAGCGGTCGAAAGCGCGCGGCTTGGCTACAAAGACGTCCACCTTGAACATCGTCTCCAGGTGGATAACGTTGAAAGATCTATGGCGGCGGACGGCGTCGCGCATCATCTCCGCGTCGGCATAGAAGGCATCGCCCAACGCCTGCGCCAATGGCTCGGCGTGTTCCAGGCGCAGGTCAGCCACCATGTCAGCGTCCATCGTGGCGCGCATCACGCCGTGCAACGCGCTGGCAAACGAGCCGCCAATAGCGTAGGGCACGCCCAGGGCGTCCAGGGCATCGGCTACCATCATCGTTACCGCAATCTGTTCTGCCAGCATCAGTCCTCCTCCAGCAAGGGACCGTAGACCCTTGTGGCCAGGTCTGGGCCTAGCAGCAGGTCGGCCAGGCGTCGCCTGCGCTGGGCAGGGGTGTCGTCGGGGTGGCGCTGGCGCAACCCGGCCAGAGCCAACGTCTGCACCGTCTGGCTCATCCCCGCCATCAACGTCATCTTGCGCCAGGGCGGCATCTGGCGCAGCCGCTTGATCTGCAAGCGCTCGATTTCGGGATGTGTATCAGGCGATAAGGTTGTCATCTCACCACTCCACCACAATCCGCACCTTGTTGGGGTCCTTGTCCCCAGTTCGCCCCTCCACGAAACTGCGGAATCGGGACAGAAGTTCCTGCACCGTGCAAGGCATCCCCCCTTCCGTCAGCGCCATCAGAATATCCTCCGGCGGCACGGCGACCCGCTCCAGACCGGTGAGCGCCTCTTTGACCGTCTGCACAAAGTCGTAGGCCACCTTGTCTGGCAATGCGCCGGCATCCAGAAAGCCCTGAACCAGTTTCTGCTGATCGGGTGTCATCAGCGCGACGTTGGCCCGGGTCGCCTCCTGGCGCAGGTTGGTCAGCAGCGCGTTGGTCCAACCGGTGTAGAGTTGGTCCAGCCTGTCCTCCTGCTCGTCGAGTATGGCTTGGGCGGGCTTGCCCGCCGGTTCTTCCACCGGGCGGTAGCCGCAATTGGGGCACAGGGGATGTTCCTTCAAGTCGGAAGCGCCGATGGCGTAGCAGGGGCGCAGGTCGGCCAGACGGCTCTCCCACTCCTTCAGGTCGGCCACCGGCAGGAAGTCAATCGCGGCCAGCCCGGTCAACTGCTTGTGGCGCGGGTCGCCCATCAACCGCTTCTTGCGGTCGTCCTCGGCCCCGTTGAGCCGCGCGTGACGGTGCAGGTTCAGGTAGACCTGGATATACTCGCTCTTCAGGTTCTCCAGCGCGCCACTGAGGGAAGCGCGCAGCGTGGGCTGGCGCCAGTTCTGGGGGTCTCGCAGTTGGGCCAGTTGCTCCGTCTGCAGGGACTTGACGGTCTGTGACCACTCGTGACCGGCGGGCAGTTCGGCCAGGCTCACCGCAGGGAGGACGGCCAGGGCCACGCCCAGGTAGGCGGTCAGCGGCTGGATGGCGGCGACCACCTCGGCCAGCGTTTCCAGGTCGCCCACGAGCACCCGGCCGGCCGTCTGACCCTTCACCTGGTCGGTGCTGTAGCGAAAGTTGCGCAACTTGCCGGGGGTGTTGTAGGTCTGGAGCGACTCCAGGAAGGACTTGTGCTCATCCAGCCGGCGCAGCAGGTCGGCTTTTGCCTGGCCCTCCAGCAAGTTGGCCTCCCACACTGGCAAGCCACCCCGAGCCTTCTGCCGGGCCAACACCAACCGGTCCAGTTCACCGGCCACCCGCTTCTGAAGTTGCTCAATGGCTGAGTCGTGCTGGCTGGCGTCTTTGATCAGCCCGGTGGGCAACCCCAACAATTGGAACAACTCGGTGAGCGCGGCCAGCGGCAGACCCTTGGGCCGTCCGATGAACTTCCAGTTGGCCAGGTCAGCGATGGGGATCTTGATCGTCTCTTCCAGGTTGCCGGCGTCAATCTTGCGGCCGGGCAGGGCCAGCGTGATCTCGCCGGTGTAGGCCAGCCCCAGTAGAACCACCGCCACCCACTCCGGCTCCAAGCCAAAGCGGCGGTCGGCCTCGGCCGCGATCTCGCCCCCGATCAACTCGGAGCGGTTGAGCACCTGGCCCTCGCCCTTGTGGGATAGTTGCTGCAGGAAGTAACCGGCGTAGCGCGAGTCGCGCCCTTTAACGCGGTTATCGTCCAGCAGATCCAGCGCATCGAGCACGGCAGCCCCCTGGCGCGTCTTTAGCCCACCAGCCAGCCAGCGTACCGCTTCGTGGGCCGCCTGCGCCCGGCTGGCTTGGGTGACCAGGATGGAGAATGCCGGGTAATCGGGCAACCGCTCGGCGAAGTAGGTGCTCAGGCAGGCCGAAGCCACGCCGTTGACCAGGTCGCGCACGGATGCTGTAGCGCGAGGCGTTGTGCCCCCTTTGACCCATTCAACGAACGGCTTGGTCACGCCTTTGTAGGTCACGTCCACCGCCTGGAGCGTGTTTTCCCGCAGCCACTTCTGCAACCGTTTGAGGTGGCCGTCAGCCTTCTTCTCGTACTGCATCCGGTTGCCCCCCGATGCAGACCCGGCCATCTCGCGGGCGCCGGCGTAGAGATTGAGCGCGGTCTCAAACTCCTCGTCCGGTCGGGCTAACCGAAAGAAGACCTCGTCGGCCTTCTGTTCGTCGGTGAACGACGGCGGGGCGTGAGGCTGGAGTAGATATAGGTAGAACTCGCGGGGCGGCTGGGCGGTGGAGCGCTGGTTGGGCGCGCCGAAGAAGAGATAGCCGGGGCGCGTCACCTTCCGCTCGCGCCACTCGACCTCGTGCTGCCAGATGCTGTAGCCGGGGACGCAGGTGGACTCCGCACATTCCAGTACCCGCTTCAGCGCCTCGAAATAGTAACGGTCGAGTTGGTTGTCGTCCAGGCTCTCCGCTCGCTGCTCGATCTGGGCGTCAAAGTCAATGATTTTCTTCAGATCCAGGTAATACTGGCCGTTGTCGGGGTTGAACGAGATAAACTGGCCGCTGACGGTGCGCGTGATCTCCCGCAGCGTTGACTCGACCGTGGTCTTGAGGAAATCGGCGTCCTGCTCCGGTATGGGGAGGTAAAGGCAAAGGCTGTCGCGCAGTTCCTCGGCGGTAGCGCCCAGCGGGGCGTAGATGTCGCCGGTGGTCAGCCGGTGGACGCTGAGGGCGTTGATGATCCGCAGGGCAGCCGGCTGGTACTGGGGCCGGGTGAAGGCATTGCGCACCCGGTCTTCCAGCACCTGGCTCTTATCAATGACCTTCTTGATCTCCGGGATGCTGCGGAAGGAGGGGTTCTCGCGCAGCCTGGTCCAGTAGGAATCGTAGGCGATGAGGCCCGGCTGGTCGGGCGGCACGTCGCTCTCCAGGCGAGCCTGCATCTCGGCACTGAGCGTCTTGAGTACCTCCCGCTTCTCGGCCACGTACACCCGCTCGAACACCTACAGGTAGGCCGGGTGAACCGGGAAGAGCCGCACGAAGTCGTCCATCCGTTCGGCCATGGTGCCGTACAAGGGCGTGAAGCGCTGCAGGTGCTCGCGGATGCGGCCTTTCTGCTGGGCGTCCTTGCGCAGCAGCCGCTCGGCCACCACGTAGGCCACGTCCTCGCGGGCGATACGCACCTGCTCGAAGCGGTCCTTCACCCGGCGCACCGAGTCGGCCACGAACTGAAAGCGGGGGCTGTCGAACAGCGACTCCTGGATGCCGGCCATAAACCGGAACCGCGACAACCGGCAGACCTCCCCCAACTCCCGCAGGAAGGTCAAATCCAGCACCAATTCCTGGTCGCGCCGCGAGCGAAGGAAGTCGAGCAACTCGTCCACGACGAGCAACAATCCCTGTTCGGGGTGCTTCTCGTAGAAGGCGCTCATCATGGCCACCAGCAGGTCCTTGCTGTTGGGCGCTTCGTTCATCGCTGGGAACGAATAGGCGATGCCCATCTTCCCTAAAGCCAACTCCAGTTCGCCGAACAGGATGTCGCGCAGGGGCATAGTCGTCGCGCCGATCTCGGTGCGCACGACGCGGAACTGGCCGGCGATGGTCTCGGCTGCGCCGGTGACAGGCTCATTGGTCAGGGACGCGACCAGATCGCCGTGTTCCGCCACAGCGGACAGCACCGACATCAGGTGCGACTTGCCGGTGCCATAGTTACCCACGACCAGCAGCCCCTTGTTGTCCTTTGGCGCGGCGAACTGCAACTGGGGGATCACCAGGCGCGTCAGCAAGTCGGCCATGCGGTCAGAGATGACGTAGGTCTTGACCAGAGTGGCCGCCCCTTGCTTGTCGTCGGCTTCCCGCAATTGCACGACGGTCTCGATGGGCTCAAACTGGACCAGGTCTTTGTATTTCATTATGTCCGGCTTCCTCCTACGGCAAGGCAATGACGATCACTTCAGGACGTTCATAGCGGCGGTACTCGGGGTGTCCCGGCTCGGCATAAGTCAGCACTCTCTTCTCATCATCATCCTCATCATCATACGTGCCACTCCAGGCGACGATGAGCGTCTTGTTGCGGCTGAGTGCTTGCAGGCAGACCAGCGGGTCCTGGTGCAGGGCCGGGTCGAAAAGCAATTCGATGTTGTCCAGAACAATGACGTCCCCTGGCTGCTCGCCAATCACGTCGTCGAGCAACCGGCGCACGCGCAGGGGGCGCTCCTTGCTGGTCAGGTCGAGCAGACGCTGGCTGAGAGCCAGGTTGACGTTGAGGTAGGGGATGTCCTGCCGGCGGCACAGTTCTTTGAGCAGCGGTGTCTTGCCCGAACCAGTTGGACCAGCAACCAGGGCCAGCCGATAATACTGGTGAGCGATGTCAGGCAGGAGTTGCTCTATCTCAGCGAGTTTGGCCAATGAGAGTTTGGACATATGGGGTAAACTCCAACGTCCCTTTTTTGCTGCGAGGGTGACCCCACAGATTCTCCACCGTTCGTATGCGGTTAGTATGTGGAGTGTATCATACAGCGCGGAAAAGCACAACCGAGGGGCGCTGCCCTAGCGCCTGTCCCCTGGTGCAGGCGGCCCGAAAGGCTGCTACCAGCCATCGGGTTGTCTGAAGGTCCCCTGAGTACGGCACCCGGGTTAGCGCCTGGACCGGCCCGCCCAAAGCAAAAGGCCCGGCCTTCCGTGCCGAGCCGTGGATAGTGTGGACGACTCTCCGCACTATCCACAGCCCTACGACGACTATGACGACCCCAACCCCGGCGTTTCAGCGTCGGCGGCCTGAGATTATCCTGAACCCTGACACGATCGGATTATCAAAACCAAAGAAAGGAGGAGTGGAAACTCAGATTATCATTTGACCGAACGATGGGCTTTCACTCAGGTTATCATTTGACTTGACAGGCCCGCTAGACAGGGGGTGCATTTCAGTTTTGGGGCGAATTATGGCATGATAGGCCCAACTTGATACCTGGAGGGCAAAGATGAAACACACCCGTGACCAAGCCGGTGGGTGTGCGCATCTCTCTAATGCGTAAGAAGTAATACGTGAAGTGTGATTACGTTTCACGTTTCACGCATTATATGTGGCGAACAAGCGGTCCCCTCATCTATTCTTCTGTCGCGGCAACAAGCGCCTCCAGGTCGTGGGCCAGTGCCTCCAGCTCTGTGCCGTAGCAGGTCCAGTCCTCTCGTTGCAGGCACTCCTGAGCCGCCTCGTAGTGCGCCTGGGCCGAGCGGGACAGTGCTGCCACATCGGTCGGCAGCGGTTCGACAGGAGTCGTCACCGGTAGTTCGCTCAACACCTGTGCCAGCCCCGTCTCCAGGTCGTCGGCCATGGCGACGCGGTTGCCGTGTGCCACCAGTACGCGCTTGAGTTCGGGCAACCGGCCAGATTCAGCCTGCAGATAGAGTGGCTCAATATAGAGCAGCGTGCCATTGATGGGGATGACGATCAGGTTACCTCGGATGACCGACGACCCGCGCTGGTTCCACAGCGTCAGTTGCTGCGAGATGTAGGGGTCCTGGTCAATACGTGCCTCGACCTGCATCGGCCCGTACACCAACGTCTCCTTGGAGAATTTGTGGACGCCCAGTTGGCCGTAGTCGGGGCCGTCGGAATTGGCGTACAGCCACGCGATCATGTTCTGTTTGCCGGCTGGCACGTAGGGGCGGATCATCAAAAACTCCACCTTCTCTGTGCCCTGCCCTGAGCCTGTCGAAGGAGCCTGC
>JAUWOI010000154.1 GCA_030612185.1 Anaerolineae bacterium | reverse complement strand
TGGGCAGCAGCAACCTCACCTTCTCCGGCCTGGCCGGACAGGGCGAACTGAACATTGACGTGGTGGACCAGGATGCGGGCGACAAACTGGCCCGCTGGTTCGAGGATCGCTGGAGCGACCGCTGGTGCGTGGACATCTCGCAGGAACTGGTCGAGATCATTGATGAAAGTTGGGCCAGTGAGAATCTGATCCCGCCCTATTACATTTACCTCAAGATGGCCTATCACCTCTCCCGCGAAGCGCGGGCGGGCCTGACCGAGTTCGCCATTCCCCGGCGGTTGCGTGACGAACTGTTTGATTTCCAGACGGCGGCGGTCAAGATCGCCGCGCGACATTTGAACCGGCGGGGCGGTGTGCTGATCGGCGATGTGGTCGGGCTGGGCAAAACATTGATGGGCACGGCGCTGGCCAAGGTTTTCGAGGAGGACTACTCGATAGAGACCTTGATCATCTGCCCCAAGAACCTGGTCAAGATGTGGGAGTTCTACCGGGACGAGTATGGCCTGCGGGCCAAAGTGCTGTCCATCAGCCGCGTCATCAACGGGTTGCCCGACCTGCGACGGTATCGGCTGGTCTTGATTGACGAAAGCCAGAACTTGCGCAACCGCGAGGGCAAACGGTATGGCGCGATTCACGAATACGTTCAGAAGAATGAGAGCCGTTGCATCCTGCTGTCGGCCACCCCGTACAACAAGACCTATCTGGACTTGTCGAGTCAACTGCGTCTGTTCGTGCCAGAGACAGCCGATCTAGGCATTCGCCCGGAAAGACTGCTGCGCGAGATTGGCGAGATCGAGTTCAATCGCCGCCACCAGTGCCCCTTGCGTTCCCTGGAAGCGTTCGAGAAGAGCGAATACGCCGACGATTGGCGAGAACTGATGAGCCTGTTCATGGTGCGGCGCACGCGCAGCTTTGTCCGCGACAACTATGCCACGCCAGACCCGGAGAGCGGGCGCAAATATCTGTCCTTTGCCGACGGTTCCCGCGCTTACTTTCCCACCCGTCATCCCGAGACAGTGCGTTTCCCCATAGACGAGAGCGACCCCAACGACCAGTATGCGCGGATGTACACAGACAATGTGGTGGACACCATCAATAGCCTCGAACTGCCCCGCTACGGTTTGGGAAACTATGTGGTAGGGAAACCAAAGCAATCGCCCAGCGAGAGGGAATGCAAGATATTGGATGACCTCTCGCGGGGCGGTAGGCGATTGATGGGCTTTTGCCGCACCAACCTGTTCAAGCGACTGGAGAGCAGCGGATACTCTTTCTTGCTTTCGGTCGAGCGGCACATCCTGCGCAACCATATCTTTATTCACGCCCTGGAAAACGACCTGCCGCTGCCCATTGGCACGCAGGGCGCAGAGATGCTGGATACCCGCATTGAGGACGAAGACGCGGACGCGGTTGATTACAGCACGCTTGATCTGTTTGACGACGACGCTGGTGAAGACGCTGGTGAAGAAACCGGGTTTTGGGAAAAAAACCCGGTTTCTAAGGGCGCCTTCAGGGAACGCGCTGCCGCCGCCTATGAGCTCTATGCCACCCGCTATAAGCGCCGCTTCAAGTGGATACGGCCCGACCTGTTCAAGAGAAGCCTGGGCCAACACTTGCGGGCTGATGCCAGAGATCTGTTGAGTATCTGGCAACTGTTTGGCGAGTGGGACGTGGATCAGGACGCCAAACTGAACGGACTGCACCGGTTGCTGACGGAGACGCATCCGCAGGACAAGGTGCTGGTTTTCAGCCAGTTCGCCGACACGGTGTGCTACCTGGAGCAGCAACTACAGGCGCGGGGCGTGGACAGACTGGCTGGCGTCACCGGCGGCTCATCCGATCCGACCGGGTTGGCGTGGCGCTTTAGCCCGGTGAGCAACAACAAGCGAGAGCAGATCAGGTCCGACGACGAATTGCGGGTGCTGGTGTCTACCGACGTCCTCAGCGAGGGGCAAAACCTGCAAGATGGCTTCATCGTGGTTAATTATGATTTGCCCTGGGCCATCATCCGGCTGGTTCAACGGGCCGGGCGCATTGACCGCATTGGGCAACAGTCCGCGGACATCTTGTGTTACACCTTTTGGCCCGCCGAGGGTGTGGAACGCATCATCCGCCTGCGCGAACGGCTGCGCCAGCGATTGCGGGAAAACGCCGAGGTGGTGGGCACAGATGAGGCGTTCTTTGAAGATGACGCCGACGACCGTCCGCTCATTGACCTGTACCACGAAAAGACGGGCATTTTGGACGATGAACAGGACACCGAGATTGACCTGGTGTCTCACGCTTACCAGATATGGAAGAACGCCACCGATGCCAACCCCAAACTAAAGACGGTTATCCCCAAACTGCCGGCGGTGGTCTACTCGACCAAAGCGCATCCCGCCGGCGACCGTGAGCGCTCCGCGTTGGGGACTCGTAGTGACGACTTCAGTCGTTCTGGCCCGGCTGGGGTGCTGGTCTATTTGAATACCACTGAGGGCAACAGCGCCCTGGCCTGGATGGACCGGGACGGCAACAGCGTCAGCGAATCCCAGTTTGCCGTCTTGCGCGCTGCCGAATGTGCTTTGGACACCCCTGCCCTGCCGCGCCAGGAGAGCCATCACGATATAGTACAAAGCGGCGTGGCGCACATTATGACCGAGAGCAAGTTTGTGGGCGGGCAGTTGGGCCGCCCGTCGGGGGCGCGGTTCAAGACTTATGAGCGACTGAGCGAGTATGCCAGGCGGCTCCACGGCACATTGTTTGAGTCATTGCCTGCTTCACAAGCCCTCGTCAAAGCAGTGGAACAGATTTACCGCTTCCCGTTGCGGGAGAGCGCCAAAGATAAGCTCAACCGGCAACTGCGCAGCGGCGTGCAGGACGAACAACTGGCCGAACTGGTGGTGAACTTGTACGAAGATGATAAACTGTGCCTGGTGCAGGAGGCGCAAGAGACACAGGAACCGCGCATTATCTGTTCGCTGGGGTTGGTCTAAGAAACCGGGTTATTCAGAAAGAACCCGGTTTCTATCTCGCCACTATCTCGCCAGGAGGACGCAGATGCTCAATATGGCACGGGCCCGACGCCACCTCAAGGAATTTGACTTTGAGTCTCTGTTCATTGAGGAGTTGGGCTGGGATAACTACACCACCAGCCTGGACGTGGAGATTGACGCTGGCCAAGGGCAGTTCATGCTGCAAGCCGTGGCCGAGAAGCGGGGTGTGGTGGCCTTTACCTGTGCCGTGGAGACCATCCCCCCGTATGCCACGCGGCGCAAGATTGAGCGGCAGGTGGCCCGCTCCCTGCGCGAGCATTTCATCATCTACGTTGACGGGGAGCGCACTGAGCAGATCTGGCAATGGGTGCGGCGGGAAGTGGGCAGGCCGCTGGCCAGCCGGGAACACCACCACACCATCCAGCAGCCGGGCGACTCGCTGATTCAGAAGTTACAAGCCATCGCCTTCAGTTTTGAGGAAGAAGAGACCCTGACCCTGGTGGATGTGACCGGTCGCGTACGGGCTGCCTTCAACGTGGAACGAGCCACCAAAAGGTTCTACGACCGCTTCAAGAAGGAGCGCGACGCCTTTCAGAAGTTCCTCGAAGGGATACCGGATGAGGAGATGGAGCGCTGGTACGTGTCGGTGATGTTGAACCGACTCATGTTCATCTACTTTATCCAGAAGAAGGGCTTTTTGGATGGCGACCCGGACTACTTGCGGCACAAACTGGCGCAAAGTCAAGAAACCGGGTTTCTGGGAAAAAGCCTGGTTTCTCCAGACCGCTTCTACGCCGATTTTCTGTGTCCGCTGTTCTTCGAGGGATTCGCCAGGACGCCGGAGGAGCGGTCGCCGCAGGTTCGGGCCTTGTTGGGCGACATTCCCTTTCTGAACGGCGATATTTTCCAGCAGCACGAGGTAGAGCAGTTGCACGGTCGGACGATCCAGATTCCCGACGCGGCCTTCGAGCGGCTCTTTGACTTTTTTGACGATTACCAGTGGCATCTGGACGACCGGCCGCTGCGGGATGACCGCGAGATCAACCCCGACGTGTTGGGCTACATCTTCGAGAAGTACATCAACCAGAAGCAGATGGGGGCCTACTACACCAAAGAGGACATCACCGGATACATCAGCAAGAACACCGTCATCCCCTTTCTCTTCGACCAGGCGAGGGAAAAGTGTCGCGTCGCGTTTGAGGGAGAGCAATCGGTCTGGGCGCTGCTGGCCGCCGACCCCGACCGCTACATCTACGAAGCGGTGCGCAAGGGAACCGGCCTGGCTTTGCCGCCGGAGATCGCGGCGGGGATAAACGACGTGAGCCAGCGCGGCCCGTGGAACACCCGCGCGCCGGGTGAATACGCGCTGCCCACCGAGATCTGGCGGGAGACCGTGGCGCGGCGCCAACGGTACGAAGAAGTGTGGCTTAAACTGGTGGACGGAGAGGTGCGTTCGATCAACGACCTGATCACCTACAACCTCGACATCCGGCAGTTTGCCCAGGACGTGATAGAGAACTGCGAGGGACCGGAGTTGCTGCGCGCCTTCTGGCGAGCGATCAACGGGGTGACGGTGCTAGACCCCACCTGTGGGTCGGGCGCTTTTCTGTTCGCCGCGCTCAACATCCTGGAGCCGCTGTATGAGGCGTGCCTGGGTCGGATGGAAGCGTTCGTGGCCGAACTGGCGCATGGCGACCACCATCCGCACAAGTACCGGGACTTCCGCCAGGTGCTGGAGCAGATGGAGCGGCATTCCTTCGGCTACGCTCAGGACAGGCCCAACCGAAGCTACTTTGTCCTCAAATCCATCGTGGTCAACAACCTGTACGGAGTGGACATCATGGCCGAGGCGGTAGAGATCGCCAAGTTGCGCTTCTTCCTGAAGTTGGTGGCCCAGGTGGATCGGGTAGAGAACATCGAGCCCCTGCCTGACATAGACTTCAACATCCGCGCCGGGAATACGCTGGTGGGCTTTGCCACGCGAGAAGAAGTTCAGAAGGCGATACGCAGTGAACGTGTTGGCGACGGGGTACGCCAGGCCAAGTTGCTGTCTAGCGAAGACCTGGACACCTTACAGCAAATTGAGGAAAGAGCAGAGGGTGTAGACCGCCTGTTTAAAGAGTTCCGGGCCATGCAGACCGCGCACGACATGCGCGAGTACACCCAGGATTCCATCGAGGCAAAAGAGACGCTGCGGCAGCGGCTGAAAGCACTGGAAGACGAATTGAACCGCTACCTGGCACAGGGGTATGGGGTAGATGTGACCAAGCCAGCAGCGTACAAGAAGTGGCTGGCCTCCCACCAGCCCTTTCACTGGTTTATCGAGTTCTATGGCATTCTCATGCGAGGTGGCTTTGATGCGATAGTCGGGAATCCACCATACGTCGAACTTAGGGCAGTTGGAGACTACAACACGTCTGGCTACACCTGTGAGAGAGCCGGCAATCTCTACGCATTAGTGATAGAGAGATGCCTGCGGCTCTGTTCTGGGAATGGACGATTGGGTCTTATCGTTCCAGTTTCTTCTGTGTCAACTGACCGCTACAGGAGTCTCCAGGGCTTGATTACTAGTCGTGAGCTCTGCTATAGTTCCTTTGATGACCGTCCCTCACGCCTCTTCGACGGTCTTGAGCACTCTCGTCTAACCATCCACTTAATTGGTGAGCAAACTGAGAATCCGATCAGATTTTCCACTCGTTACAACAAATGGTTCAAAACAGAGCGATCTATGGTGTTCCAAGGATTGAAGTATGCAAACGCTGAAGGATCGTTGGTCGACAACAGTCTGGCCAAGCTATCTTCTCAGCTAGAGCAAGGCTTGATACTGAAACTTTCCCGGCAAAGACGGCGCCTTGGATTATTCTTCACTCGTGGAAGTGAACATCGAGTTTTCTACTCGCGAAAGGTTGGTTATTTTCTTCAGGTTCTGAATTTCGTTCCACGTGTGCTTGATGGACGAGGCAAACGTCGGCCCCCTTCTGAATTCAAGGAACTCAACTTCGGTAGCGATCTCCATGCCAAGGCTGCGCTTTGCTGCCTCAACTCAAACCTGTTCTATTGGTTTATTACTGTCTTTTCAGATTGCCGCCATGTAAACAAGCGTGAAGTGAATAGCTTTCCGGTGGATTTGGACAGGCTTGCAGATGGCAAGTACGGGGTCTTGCTGGCTGGGTTAGCAGATGAATTGATGGCTGATTTGTGTGCCAACTCTGAAGATAGAACAATGCGATTCAGACATGATACACTTACCATTCAGGCGATTATTACTAAACTGAGCAAGCCGATCATTGACGAGATTGACCACGTACTAGCGCAGCACTACGGCTTCACGGATGAGGAACTCGACTTTATCATCAACTACGATATCAAGTACCGCATGGGCGATGAATTGTTCCATGACGGCGAGGAGGAAGAGGATTAAATGAAAGCCGACAGCCTGCACATGGTCAAAGTCTTCAGCTCCGGCGGCGACGTGCACTACGTCCTGCCCCACTTTCAGCGGGAATACACTTGGGAGAAACGGGAGTGGCATACCCTGATGAAGGATATCTTTGGCGTCTACGAGATATATAACGAGGAGCAGCCGCCCGAACATTTCATGGGCTCCCTGGTCGTGATCAACGACGGCACCCAGGCGGGTACGGTGCCGGTCTTTCGCCTGGTGGATGGCCAGCAACGCCTCGCCACCATCTCCCTATTGCTGTGCGCACTGGGCCGGCTCCTTGATAGCGACCACGCCAACCTGCAACGCAAAGTGCGTAGGATGCTGGTTAACCAGGACGAAAGCGGGAATCTCTATTACAAGCTCTTGCCCACGCTCAAGTATGGCGACCGGGTCAGTTACTGCGCCATTATCGATAACAAGACGCCTCCACCTAGCGTGGAGTCCAAGATCCCACTGGCCTTCGACTACCTGACCACGCAACTGGGCAACCGTTTCAAGAGCGGCGACATTGACCCCAACCGTCTCTTCAACGTGCTGATGATCAGCCTGCAAGTCGTCTTTATCAACCTCAACCAGAACGAACGCCCCTACGAGATCTTTGAAAGCCTGAATTACAAGGGCAAATCCCTGACCCAGGCCGATCTGGTGCGCAACTATATTGCCATGAAGTTGCCGCCCGAACGCCAGGAGGTGGTCTTTACCGAACTATGGTCGCCCATCGAGGAAATGCTGCTGGAAAAGCGCACGGTCGGGCGCTCCCGCCTGGGCGAGCTCACGGCCTTCCTGCGCCACTACTTTGCCTACTTGTCGGGCGTGCTGGTTAATCAGGAGCACGTTTATTCCCGTTTTCGAGATCAAGGCGAGGTCATGAGTGTGGCCGATTTCGAGCAAGAGCTGACCACGCTCAAACGCTTTGCCGGCTACTACGACCGCCTCCTGCGCCCGCAGCATGAGCCGAACAAGGAGGTGCGGCAGCAACTGGAGCGCCTCAACGTGCTGGAAAGCGCCACCGGCTATCCCTTCCTGCTTTTCATGTACAATGAATGGCAACAGGGCCGCCTAGCCCTGGATGAGTTCCAGGCTGGCCTGCGCACCATCAAGACCTACATGGTGCGCCGTTTCCTCAACCGGGATTCCACCAACTACCTCAACAAGATGTTCCCGGCGCTGGTCAAGGATGTGGACGTGACAGACTTTGCGGCGTCGCTGTGTCAGGCATTGGGAACCAGAAACGAGCCAACCGATGCGCGGCTGAGACAGGCGGCTGAGATGATTAGCATCTATAAGAAGGATAGTTACACCCGCAAAAAGCTGGCCTTGATTTTCGATTCCATCAATCGCCATCTGTCGGCAGGCAGCGGCGCGTACACCGTGCTCAGCGACAATCCGACCATCGAACACATCATGCCGCAAACGCCCACAGAGGCATGGAAGCACCATCTTGGCGACAACTGGCAACAGGACTACGACTTGCTGCACACCCTCGGCAACCTCACGGTGGTGACCCAGGGCTGGAACTCGCAACTATCCAACGCCATCTATGAGACCAAACGGCAAAAACTGGCCGAACATGGTCTGCTGCTCAACCAGACCTGCTTTGGCGAAATGGCGCCAGCGGTTTGGGATGGCCAGTCCATCCGCAGTCGGGCGCAATGGTTGATGGTCAAGATCACCGAGATCTGGCCCCAGTTGGGCGAGACGGCCGCGGGCTGGAACGAAAAGCCGAAAGCCGTGGTCATCCTGGACGAGGTCTATCCTGTGAACAGTTGGCGCGATGTCTTGCGCCAGACGGCAGAGGTGGCGTCCCAGTGGAGCGGCAACAAGTTTGAAGAGCAGGTCGTAGCTGAACTACCCAAGTATTTCACCAGAGAGCCTCTCAGCAGATCCCACCAACTTGAAAACGGTTGGTGGGTGTATGTCAATCTGAACGCTGATACCATTAAGCAGCTTTGTTCCAACATTATCGAGGCGATTGGTATTCCTGAGGAGGAGTACGATGTGGAGCTGTGGTAGATGAACGGCCGTGCATCATGGCCAGATGTCGCCTTTCTGGCAGAAGAATCTCTCCCATACACCCTTGACTCTCCAGTCTTTTTGGGTGACCCGGCCATCTGGACGCGAGTCACCCAAGGCGAACCCGCCCTGGCTTTGCTCTCCTCGACCAAGGCTCCTGCCGGCGTGCTACTAGCTGTGCATGATCTGGCCAGGCAGTGGCGACGACATGGTCCCATCATCATCAGTGGTTTCCATGCTCCCGTTGAGAATGAAGCGCTCTCCGTGTTGTCACGTGGCGATTGGCCCCTGGTGCTTGTTCTGGCCCGGGGGCTGTACCGGCGCCCGCCCGCCCACCTGCACTCGGCTCTGGAGGATGCCTTCAGGAGGTTTGTGACCACAGTAGGGACAGTAACTTCCCTTTTCAGAGGGAAAGATAATTTCAGCTTGTTTTTTAGGTAAG
>JAUWOI010000055.1 GCA_030612185.1 Anaerolineae bacterium | reverse complement strand
GCCGCGGGGGCCGGCGGGGGCGGGGGGGGTGGGGGGGGCGGGGGTGGGGGCGGCGCAGCGGTCGGTGGTATAGGGGTAGGAGTGGGAGCTATACTCTGTCGTGTAGGCGTAAGGGTGGGAGTGGGAGAAGGGGTAGGGGAGGGAGTAGGGGAGAGGGTGGGCGTAACTGTTGGCTCAGCCTCCCAGGGAGTGGGGCTCGGCGAGGGAGTCAAGGTGGGAGGACCATGAGTCGCATTGGCATCACAGTAGTTAATGAGCACTGGCTCTTCTGGCTCCTCTCCCTCCTCCCCTGCCACTGCATACATTTCCCAACAAACGAGCAGCGTGAGCGTCCTCGTCTCCAGCGAGCAGGCTGCGGCCCCTTCTTCTTCAACCAGCACGTGTGTCGTGTCTCCACTAACCTCGATCCTTACCCGCGCGGGGACATCCAACATCGTCACTGAGCCAACAGGCACGACGAACTCGTATGATGGCTGCTGGGCTTCAAACAGGAGGCTCCCATCCGATAACATCACCCGCAAGCGGGGGAAGACGCGTGGGTTCTGCACCTCTATCGTGACTCCGGGCGCTAGTTCGAGCGTACTGCCATCGCCCAGACAGAACCGGGCCCCCTCTGCCGCATCTGCGACTATCTGACCGCTGCCATCAACACTGACCTCCCCCTCCATCGCCGTCCACTCAGATGAGTCCGACCAGCGCACCTGTGCTTCCCCCCCACAGAGGCGCAGCCGCAGATAAGGCGGCGTAAACTGTCCGTTCCCTGTGGCAGCGCTTTGGCAGGCAACGACGAGGCCCGCCAGCACAATCGGCAGCAGCCGGCTGAGTACCCTTTTGTGCGCGCTGAGTTGCTGGCCGGGCATCCTGAATCCCAAACCTCTTGACAAGTTCCGAGCGGACGTCATATAGATATTATACCCTTTGACCTGCCACATGGCAAGCCCCGAAGCAAAATTGCGTCACTCAGGGGTAGAGAAGAGCGCTTCCTTACCTGAAGTGACTTCGCCCAACCGAGCCACATTACTATCGTAGCACGCTTCGGTGCACATAGCGTTACAAGAATATGAAAGGTTTACTAGAATCCACTTCTTGCACAATTCAGGCTATAGCCTATAACCACCCGAATTCGTAATTGCTCAACTATCTACAAATGGGACACGGATCAACACGAATCACACAGGTGTACACAGATAAAGATAAAAAAACGTGAGAATCCGTTTCATCTGTGTGTATCCGTGTGCTATTTGTGCCTGTTTTGGGAAGAGCGTGAGTAGTACCCGAATTCCATTGTTACAGGCAATTTCCGAGTTTAGATGCGCTTGCTCTGAGGGGTTGGTTGTTCCAAAATCGGAGAGATTACTGATGTCCAGTCAAAGGGGTACACCTACGTTTTGCTCTGCGCACGCCACTGCTCGGTGCGGCGCATCATCCAGGCCGTGCGGAACTCATCCAGTTGGCGGGAGAGCGCCATCCAGTCCTCGACCAGGAAGACGAAGCCGGTGACATCAGGTGACAGGAGGTAAGGGCTGAACCAGAGGCGCAGCCACGTTTTGCTGAACGGGTACTTTGAAAGTCCCACCATCAGGACAGTCCTGCCCCAGTAGGGACGCAGCCAGCGCCGGCGGGCTGCTCTCTCCCCTGCCGGGTCGAAGACCTGGGCAAAGGACTTGGGGCGCACACCCTTGATGCGGCCATAGGAGACGACGAGCGGGCAGAAAGGCATCTGAATGTGCAGGTGGTTCGGCCTGCACTGTACCCAGGCCAGTCGTCGGGCCAGGTATGCGTAGGCCAGGATGACGAGAGAAACAAGGGCCGGGACGAGGGCCAGGACACGGAATGGGGTGTAGATGATTGAGATACGAGGCACAAACCACCACAGTACGACCGCAGCCGGCACGATCAGAATGCAAGTCCAGGCCCAGCGCTGCCACATGCGTTCGTAGAGTAAAAGGCGGTAGCGGTCTCCGCGTTTCCTGGCCATAGTTCATCTCCGTCGCTCCACCTCTCCCAGCGGGCAGCAATGTTGACGTGAGCCTGCCCGTGGAGGATGAGAACGAGTCCGATCATCATCACTAGTATACCACCTGCCAGAGTAATGGACAAGTGCAAACCAACATTCCCGCCCCTGTTTCGGGCGGTTGACTAGCATGCCAAGAGAAGGTATAATCAACCCTGGTACGTCTTCAATCGGGCTCCGGTCTGTAGCCCTCCTGGTTGTAGTGGAGGTAGGTATGGCACTAAAAGGGAACCTGCGAGATTTCAATGCAACACAGTTGCTTAACCTGATCAACCTAGCGCGCAAGACGGGCACGCTGGCGATTGACACACGTGAGACACAGGCTCGCCTGTGTTTCAAGGAAGGCAAGCTCGTCTACGCGACGCTAGATGGGGATGGGCAGGATGATCATCTGGCTGCAATACTTCACCGCGCTGGTAAGATCACAGAGGAGCAGTCCCGTGCGATCCAGGCCCGGGCTAGCGCTAAGAGTGACAAAGAACTGGGAGTGCTGCTGATTAATGCGGGCTACGTGAGCCAGGACGATATTGTACAGAGTGTACATACCTACATTCTGAATAACATCTATCGTCTCTTCACCTGGTCTGAGGGTACCTTCCGCTTCGAATCAAGCAGGCTGCCGTTTGAAGACCGCATCACTGTTCCCATTGACCTGGAAAACGTGATTATGGAGGGCAGTCGCCGCCTGAAGGAGTGGGAGCAACTACAAGAAGAACTGCCCAACCTCGACGTGGCACTCAAGTTCGCCGAGCGCCCCCAGGCGAGACTGCGCAACATCAGTCTCAGCGTTGAGGAATGGCGCGTGGTGTCCTTCATCAACCCGCGCAACACTATCCACCAGATTGCGCAATACAACAACATGAGTGATTTTCAGATCCGCAAGATAGTATACGGTTTGTTGCAGGCAGGGTTGGTAGAACTAGTCCGGCCAACAAAAAAGGTAGTCGTGCCCGCGCCGTCTGGAGCGCCCAGCCGCACCCCCATGACAATGCGCCGTCCAGTCGTCAAGCGGAACGTGATACTGCGGTTAATTGACCGTATCCGGGAACTCTAACAATGCAAACTGTCAAGATGGTAGTGACCGGCCCCTTTGCGGCTGGCAAAACGCAGTTCATCCAAAGCATCAGCGAGATTGACATTGTTAAAACGGAGCGGAAGGTCACGCGCGCAGAGGAGCGCCTCAAGGACCAGACCACGGTGGCGATGGATTTTGGGCGCATCACCGTGGACGATGACCTGGTGCTCTATCTGTTTGGCACCCCTGGCCAACGCCGCTTCGACTTCATGTGGGAGATTCTATCGGAAGGCATGCTCGGCTTCGTCGTCCTGCTCGACAGTGTGCGACCGGAGACATTTCGCGAGGCTCGCAGCATCTTCGAGACCTTTCGTTCCTATGCTCCTGTGCCCTACGTAGTTGCTGCCAACAAACAGGACTTGGAGGACGCATGGTCACCTGAAGACTTGCGCATTGCATTCCGCATCCCTGAAGAAGTCAAAGTGATGCCCTGTTCGGCGACCGATCGGGAAAGTGTCAAGCATGTACTACTGGAACTCCTATACTCAATCCTCGAAATAATGGGTGAGGAGGACTAAAGGCGCGGATGGGAAGGGACAGACGCGCTGTCCTGTGGCTGGTGACTGTGTTATATGGAGCGATGTAAGTCCGCCTGGGCCCTTCGGAGACACCTCTTTCCGGCGGTTGAACCTTGCGGGACGGTAAGTTCGACCGTTGTTCATGTCAGCAACTGTAACCTCATTTTAACGCAACCGCAACGATTTCCACGCAGTTTCGTGATATGATATGATGTATTGACTCAACCTGGAATCTGTACCTATGGGGCGCCGAGGCGTGAAACGTAACTACGTTTTGCACATTCAGTCACCAGGAGTGACGCAACCGTGAGTTCCATTGTTGCCGACCGGGGAGTGGTTCACTACGAGGCGTTCGGCCACGGACGGCCCGTGATCTTGTTACACGGCTGGCTGAGATACGCTACTTCGAACATTCGGGCCACTCCCAATGTTGGACGAGCCCGAACGGTTCTACCAGACGCTATACGAGTTTCTGGATCATAAAACGTGATGCGTGGCCAGTGACGTTCCGCGTTTTGCGTTGATTCGTCAACCGACCAGGGGATGAGTTCATATGACAGATAGACCTGTATCACCGATTCAGGAGCCAGGGCAATGTTTTTTTCCCAACAAGATGGGGCGGATTGTCCTCCTGGCGATGGAAGAGGTAATGGGCCGCAATGGGGTGAACGCAATCCTGAATCTGGCCCGGCTTCAGCATCGCATCGAGAATTACCCGCCGAATGACTTCGACGAGGTATTCTCCTTCGATGAGTTGGGGCGATTGCTACAGGCATTGGATGAGATGTATGGGCCGCGCAGTGGGCGCGGGCTGGCGCGGCGGACCGGCCGGGCCTGTCTCAAGATCGGGATCAAGGACTTCGGACCGATGCTGGGTATCGCGGACTTGGCCTTCCGCGTACTGCCCCTGGGGATGAAACTTAGGATAGGCTTCGAGGTCCTGGGCGAGATGTTCAACAGGTTCACCGACCACCTGGTGCGACTGGGAGAGGACAAGCAGTATTATCACTGGATTATAGAGCGCTGCGGCGTGTGTTGGGGACGCAAGAGTGACTCGCCCTGCTGCCACCTGGCTGTCGGTATTCTGGAGGAGGGGCTTTATTGGATTAGTGGTGGCAGAAATTTTTACGTCGAAGAGGTGTCGTGCATTGCCGCTGGCGATAGCACTTGCACCATTCTGATTGGCAAGCACCCACTGGATTGAGCAGGTAGATGCGCAAGGTCATACTACGAGATCGCCACAAGATATTTCCGTTCAACGAGCCAGCGCGTGACCTCCATGTGCTCAACAAACCGCTGTGGCTCCATCAGCGGGATGTGTTGGCACGCTACACCACAGAGGAGCGCGAGGTGGATTCGCTAGCGGAGATCGACTCGCAGCGGTCGGAGACACTGGTCTACCGGGACAACCTATTCTTCGACCGTTTTTTCCTGGATGAGTTCATCCAGCGGGCTCGGCAGTCGGGCAAGGCCTGCCGTGTCGCTCTCGCGCTGGATGATCGTGCTATCACCGCCCATGCCATCCACATACAGCGGGGTATCCGTCGCGAGGGAAACGTGTACGTCGCCGACATGTGGTATTTCCCCTATGGGGTCGAGACCAACGTGCGCACACTGGTGATGGACACCGGAGCGCGCGAAGCGGGTTACTATCACGTCCCAACCCACATGTCGGATGAGAAGGGCGACCTGGTATACCATGTGCCTACCAAACCATTTTGCTCTATTGAGCACTGGGTTCACACCATCACTGCCAATATCATCTTTGGGGTGTTCGCTGATGGGGCGCGGTTGGAGCGCGACATCGAATGTAACGCCAGGAGACTACTAAAGATTCTGTGGCGCGCAATGTTGGAACGGAAACAGGTACTCTCTTCATCGGATGTGGTGCATATAGGCCACGGCTGTAACATTGATCCTAGCGCCATCATCCAGGGACCGACCCGTATCGGCGATAATGTCACCGTTGGCCCAGGGGCTGTTATCTGTTCCTCGGTCATAGGAGATAACGTGGATATTGCACAGGGTGGGCAGATTCTGCTCAGCGTGGTATCGGACCGTTGTTTCCTTCCCTTTCGAGCGTCGCTCTTTATGAGTGTGATGATGGAAGATTCGATGGTGGCGCAGAATACGTGCCTGCAGTTCTGCTCCATCGGGCGCAACACCTTCATCGGCGCAGGCAACACTTTCACCGACTTCAATCTGGTGCCCAAGTCCATTCGCGCAGTACATCGAGGCAAACTGGAGGAAACGGGCATGCCGGTGCTGGGCGGTTGCGTGGGTCACAACTGCTTCATCGGTTCTGGCATAGTGGTATATCCGGCACGAGCCATCGAATCGGACGTGGTTCTGTTGGCTTCGGACAAGAGGCGCGTGATTGACCGAAACATTCATTACGAAGACAGCGACCACTTCGCCATCAAAGGCGGAGCAGGCTTGCACCCTAGAATGTATCCGCGTTAAACTCAGGCACGGCCATGGACAATTTCGCTTTCGTCATCCATCCACTCAATCCCAAGCAAGACGTGGCACGTAAGTATCCGCTACTGGCGAAGGTATTGCCCAAGGCGCTGATCCATTTCTTCTCCCGCTTCTGGCCGCCGGTCTACCTTTCGCACATCACTGGGGTGCGCTCAGAGGCTACAGGGGAAGAGATTGAGGGTTGGCTGTTGGCCTGCCCGTTCACCGCCCGGCAGATGATGTATCTACCACCTCAAACGGCTTATAAGAAGATCGTTCAGACCGGCTGTCTGGCACAGAGGCTGGGCGCTCGTATTCTGGGGTTGGGAGCCTTCACATCCGTGGTTGGCGACGGCGGAGTGACCGTTGCCCAACGTCTGAACATCCCCGTCACCACGGGGCACAGCCTCACCGTAGCCATCGTGATTGAGGCATTGGTGAAGGCCGCACGCTACCGAGACATCCAGCCAGAATTGGCCACCACGGCTGTGGTCGGGGCGACGGGGAGCATCGGCTCGGCGTGTGCCGAGTTGCTCGCTCCAATGGTGGCCAAGTTGGTGTTGATCGGCCGGCGAGAATCGCGCCTGGCTCAGGTGCAGACGCGGGTCGAGGCGGCTGGAGCGCGCCTGGTGCGCATCTCGACGCAAATTGAGGACATCCACGAGGCTCACCTGGTGCTGAGCGCCACCAGCGCCGCCAGACCAATTATTCAACCGCAGCACCTCAAACACGGCGCGATCGTATGCGACGTGGCCCGCCCACCGGACGTGTCACGGCGAGTTGCTCGAGAGCGAGAAGATGTACTGCTCATCGAAGGAGGAGAGATGGATGTGCCCGGCGAGGTGGACTTCGGCTTTGATTTCGGACTCCCGCCCGGCAAGGCCTACGCCTGCATGGCAGAGGCAATGGTGTTGGCTTTGGAGAGGCGGTATGAAAGTTACTCGCTAGGCAGACAGATTCGAGCCGAACAGGTGCACGAGATCGCCCAACTGGCCCACAAGCACGGCTTTCAAATCAGCGGTTAGCAATCAGCAGTCAGCAGTTAGCAGCCAACGGCTATCGGCAATAGGAGGAGGGAAACATGTCCCAAGGTAGAATTCTGGTAGTCGAGGATGATTTTGACATCTCTAACATGCTGCGTATCTATTTCCAGTCGCAGGATTACGAGGTGATAGTGGCTCAACGCGGTGAGGATGCATTGGATATATGCCGGCACCAACTGCCCAACATCATTGTCTTGGACATCATGCTGCCGGATATGGATGGCTACGACGTGTGCCATGAGTTGCGGAGCAATCTCCGCACCAGTCACATTCCGATCATCTTTCTGACACAGAAAGACGAGCGTTCCGACAAAATCCGTGGCCTGGAATTAGGCGCCGACGATTACATCACCAAACCTTTTGACGTAGAAGAACTCAAACTGCGGGTTAAGAACGCCATGGCCCGTGCGACCTATGAAAGCCTGACCAACCCCACTACCGGTCTGCCCAGTGGCCGACTGATCGAGGATCAGTTGCGGCAATTGATGCGGCGGGATGACTGGGGCATCATTTATGCAAACATCCAGGGATTCACCGCGTTCGGCGAAGCATACGGCTTTGTGGCTGGCGAGGAGGTATTGCGCTTCGCCGCAATGGTTCTGGGCCAGGCGGTGGATAACAAAGGGGGAACAACCGACGATTTCATCGGTCACATCGGTGGCGATGACTTCATTGTCATTACCAACAATGATCTCATCACACCTATAGTCAAAGACCTCAAACAACGCTTCGACACGGGCGTGGGCACGCACTACGATTGGCAGACACGGCAGCAGGGCTACCTGATTCTGCGCGACGAGGCAGGCAACGAAGTCAAGTCCGACCTGATGAAACTCTCTATCGGTGTATTAACGGCCGATGACGGCCCTTTTGTTGATATTCGGGAAATCACCGAGGCGGCCGCCAGCGCACGGCGCGAGGGACGGATGGGCTAGTGAGTGAACGTACAAGGAAACGCTGGTATGGGTGGCTGGACGTGGTCGCTGCTGTAGGCGCAGCGATCTCGACGCTCAGCCTGGTAGCATGGATGGTGAAGGCACCACCTGAGTGGGCCACCGTCCCGCGCTATCTGCTCATCCTGCCAGCGAGTCTGGTCGCCTACCGGTTCGGCCGCCGGACGGCCTGGATTGCGGCAACGGCTGGCGCGTTGCTCATCCTCGTCTCCCTGGTTGGCGCTTTTGCTACTGGGGGGCTGTCTTCCCACGTCGTCGAGGGACTACTCGCCAGTGGGCTACTCTTTTCGGCGACCCCGCTGATCGCCCGGTGGGGAGAGCAGCACAAGCCGATCGAGACGCTGGACGTCCTGCAGCGCATCGGGCAGGAACTGAACGCCACGTTGGACCTGGATCACATCCTCCGGCTGGTATTAAATGAGGCTGTGCAGGCGGCAGGTGCTACGCATGGTAACGTAATGTTGAGGGATAGAAGCACCGGGGGCATGCGGCTACAAGTCGCGGTCGGCTACAGTGACGAGGAAAGCGCCCGTATTGAGGAATTACTGACCTCTCCGCAGGGCAGCATCGTCTCCGAGGTGCTGGAGATTGGAAAACCGGTTCTCACCGCCAATGCTGGGGTTGAAGAACACTCGGTCTGCGTGCGGACCGGCACCCGTTCTGCTCTAACCGTCCCCATATTCTTTGAAGATCGGATCGCGGGCCTGATTAACCTGCGCAGTTTGGAGCCTTATGCCTTCGACGACGAGACGATTGAGTTCGTCCAGGCACTCACTGCCCAGGCCGCCATCGCCATCGGCAACGCACAGCGCTATCAGGAACAGTTGAAGCGCGGCGAGTTGTTGCGCCGCCGGGCCAACCAACTCACATCGGTCCTGGAGGTCAGTCAGGCGCTACGCTCGGATCAGCCCCTGGGGGAGATATTGGAGGAGGTCGCATACGCCATCCAGGAGAGCGTAGGCTTCGATCTGGTATTGATCAGCGTGTTGGAGGGTGACCCGCCCTATCAGCGCCGTGTGGCTGCTGCTGGCATTCCCATCGCCGCCTTCGAGCGCATGAAGCAAGTACGGCAGCCCTGGTCTGTCGTAGCGGGAGTGATGAGCGAGGAATTCCGCATCAGCCAGAGTTATTATATTCCCGCTGAACGACAGACCCATTGGCGTGACCGCCTGGACGTATATGAGGAGCAAGCCGAGAGTGCGACACGTGAGCCTGGCTGCTGGCACCATCACGATATATTGATCGTCCCGCTGGTCGGGCCTGGTGGTGACATACAGGGCCTGCTCTCCGTGGATCGGCCGCGCGACGGCCGCATGCCGGATCGGGCCACAGTCGAGGCGCTAGAAATCTTCGCGGCTCAGGCAACGATTGCCATCGAAAACGCCCACCTGGTTGAGGTACTGCAACGCCGGGCCGACACCCTGGCGCTGTTCAACGAGGTCAGCCGCTCGGCCACGGCCAAACTCGAACTGAGCGCAGTGTTGGACAATGTCGTCGGAGTAGTCTCTCGATTGCTGGAGTGCGACCATAGCAGCATTTTTCTCTTGGATATCGAGAGTGGGCGGTACGTGCCACGGGTGGTGCACGGATTTGCGCTCGAGAGCATCTCAGAACTCTCCTTTGCCCCAGGTGAGGGGCTCGTGGGTGCGGTGGCCAAGAGCGGCATGCCGCTCTCGGTTGACGATGTGAAACAAGATCCGCGCTCTATGTCTGGCCCTGTGGGGGTCGAGATAGGTTCCGAGATGCTGGCTCCCCTCATGGTTGGCCGTCAGGTCGTGGGAGTTCTGTGCGTAGGCCGCCGGGAGCCTCACAGGTTCTCGCCGGCCGAGGTGGCGACTCTTTCGGCATTGGCCGACCAGGTGGCCGTGGCGGTAGAGAACGCCCGCCTGTTTGAGGAGGTGCGCCGTTTTTCGCAGGAACTGGAGCAGCGCGTCGAGGAGCGCACCCAGGCATTGGCCGAGGCGATGGAGGAACTGACCCGGGAGCATGATCGGGTCGAGACGCTCTATCGCATCACCTCCCAACTTTCAGCCAGCCTCGATCTGGACCACGTGCTGAATCGTGCTCTGGCGCTGATCGTGGAGGTTGTGGGGGCTGAACGGTCGTCCATCCTGATGCTGGAATCACAATCCGGTCAGTTGATCCACCGTGCCACCCTGGGGGGGGGAAAGCATTTGCCTCCCGGCGGCGTGCCCACCCGCTTCCACCGCGGGGAGGGGCTGGCGGGTTGGGTGGTTGATCATCGCGAAGCGACCATCGTAGCCGATATTCGGCAGGATCCCCGCGGGGGGGAACCGCTGGAGAGGGGGCGGGAGTACCGCTCGGCGTTGGCTGTCCCCCTCCTGACCAGTGATGATGTACAGGGTGCGCTGCTTCTGTTCCACGCCCAGCCTGACTTCTTCAACGAGGATCACTTGCTCCTGGTTGAGACGGCCGCCATCCAGGTTGCCAACGCCATCAGCAACGCTGAACTCTACGGCCTGATCCGTGACCAGGCGGAACGACTGGGAAGTATGCTCAAGGCCCAGCAAGTCGAGGCAGCCAAGAGTCACGCCATCCTGGAGGGCGTCGCGGACGGGGTGATGGTGGCTGGTGCCAGTGGTCAGGTGATCTTGTTCAACGCGGCTGCGGAGCGTATTCTGGAGTTGTCACGAGACGAGGCTCTGGGGCGGACGACCGGCGAAATGCTCGGACTGTATGGCACCCAGGCGCGGGATTGGATGGAGACAGTAGACAGGTGGGCAAAGCAGCCCGAGACGTACGCCGCGGAGAAGTACTTGGCTGCCCGGTTGAACATCGGAGACCATATTGTCAGTATCCACCTGGCACCGGTGCTGATGGGCAACGAGTTTCTGGGCACCGTTTCAGTCTTCCGTGACGTCACAGCCGAGGTGGAGGCTGATCGTGCCAAGACAGAGTTCGTCTCCACGGTCTCGCACGAATTGCGCACACCGATGACCTCGATCAAGGGGTACGCCGACCTGCTTCTGATGGGGGCGGCCGGCATTTTGGCGGAGGATCAGCGGAGTTTTCTGGCGGTGATCAAGAGTAATGCTGACCGCCTCACAATGCTGGTAGACGACCTGCTGGACATCTCGCGTATCGAAAGCGGACGGATGGTACTCTCGCCCAAAGTGATGCGTGTAGATGGGGTGGCGAATCAGGTCATCATGACGTTGGAGGGCCGGGCAGCGGAGAAGGGAGTGACCCTGCGCTCCCACGTGCCGCACGGCCTCCCCAAGGTTGTCGCTGATTCTGACCGCGTGGCCCAGATTCTGACCAATCTGGTGGCGAATGCCTACCAGTACACACCGACCGGCGGCGAGATTGTGGTGTCGGCTCGTGCGCACGGCGACGAGGTGCACATTTCGGTGCACGACACAGGCATCGGCATCACGCCGAAGGATCAGGAAAAAATCTTCAGTCGCTTCTTCCGGGCCGATGACCCGCTGGTGCAGGAGACACCCGGCACAGGGCTGGGGCTTTCCATTGTCAAGTCGCTGGCGGAGATGCAAGGTGGGCAGATTTGGGTCGAGAGCGAGTTGGGTGAGGGAAGCACATTCACATTTACTCTTCCTACCGTGGCCGTGGGAACCAATCAGGTTGCTCAAGCGAGAAAAGAGGAGCCCAAACAGGCCACAACGAAAGTGCTGGTCATCGAGGATGATCTCGACGTGGCCAGGCTGATTCAACTGCACCTGGCTGGAGATGGGCGGAAGGTATTGATCGCGCAGCGAGGTGATGAAGCACTGGAGATGGCACAGCGTGAACGCCCTGACCTGATCACGCTGGATATCCTGCTCCCGGACACCGATGGCTTTGCTATACTCGAGGAGTTGAAGTCAAACCCTGCTACACGGGAGGTTCCGGTGGTCGTCGTCTCCGTGTTGCCGGATCGGGAGGAAGGCCTGCGACTGGGGGCGGCAGATTACGTGGCTAAGCCGATTGACGAGCGGCGGTTGCTGCGCGCGGTACATCAGGCACTCGTGCGGCATGGCACTGTGCTGGTGGTGGACAACGACAGGGATCATCTTTCGCTGATGCGTGAGATCCTGCGCACCAACGGCTTTGGTGTACGGACGACCAGCCGGGGCGCGCGCGCCCTGCGTGTAGCGCGTGAGGTGCAACCAGCCCTGATACTGCTCGACCTCAAACTGCAAGACCTGGATGGATATGCTGTTCTAAAGCGGCTTAAAGACGACCGGGCGACTCAGGATATCCCGGTCATCGTGATGACAGCCAGTGCGGCCAGTGACGAAACAAAACGAGAGAAGATACTCGCTCTGGGAGCCGTCCGCTTTATAACCAAGCCGTTCTCTGTAGATGAACTGATAGAGGAGATCGAGTTGGTTCTGTGGGAAAGCAAGGAGCACTATGCCAAAGATCCTCGTCGCTGAAGACGAGCGAGACATTCGTGATCTGATCGGGTTCACGCTACGCTTCGCTGGATTCGAGGTGCTGCTGACTAGTAATGGCATCGAAGCCATCGAGAAAGCGCCGCTGGAGCAGCCCGACCTCATCATCCTCGACGTCCGCATGCCAAAGATGACAGGGTACGAGGCATGTCGCCAGTTGAAGGAGAATCCTGCTACCAGTGCTATCCCAATTGTCTTCCTTTCGGCCAAGGGGCAGGAAGACGAGATCCAACAGGGTCTGGCTTCAGGAGCGCTGGAGTACATCGTGAAACCCTTCGCGCCGGACGAACTGGCCGATCAGGTCAGGGATATCCTGCGGCGCGTAGGGACTTTAGAGTAACGGGTGGAGATTTGTGCAACGTAAGGCGGTAGTTCTGCGATGAGCGCCATTGTCATCAAAGAGGGCCTTGTCCATTACGAGGCGATTGGGCGCGGCAGGCCGTTGATCTTTCTTCACGGCTGGCTGGGATCGTGGCGTTATTGGGTGCCAGCGATGAATGAATTGTCGGCCAAGCACCGTGCCTATGCACTCGACTGGTGGGGCTTTGGCGATTCGGACAAACTGAGAATGCACTACAGTATTGATGCCTACGTCGAATTACTCGGGGAGTTCATGGATCACCTGGGTATCCCATCCATCTCACTGGTGGGCCATGCGTTGGGAGGTGTGGTCGCGCTGCTGTTCGCTGCCCAGGCCCCGGAGAGAGTGGAGCAGGTAATGGGGGTGAGCGTGCCTCTGGTGGGTGCGGCCATCAGCCGAGCGCTTACCGGTCTTCCCGGCAACGGGGGGGCACTGGCGCGGCTGGTGGCGCGGCGGGCCAACTTCCCCGAGGTGGACATAGAGGCTGGCAAAGCCGACATGACTGCCATCACCCATAGCATGCGCTCCGCGATGGGGCGCGACCTGCGCCGCGTTTTGCCCCCTCTCGACATCCCTGTGCTCTTGGTACACGGTGAAAACGATCCTCTCATCAAGCCACCGCAGCCAGAATGGCTACAAGATTGTGATAAAAACGTGCGTACCATCTTCCTGAACGGCGCGCGACATTTCCCGATGCTGGAGGAGCGGAACAAGTTCAACCGACTGCTGATAGATTTTCTCAACGCTGGAGATGATCTGTCCTCGCTGGAGTTAAAAGAGGAGTGGCAGCGTCGTCTGCGATAGCCCCCTACTCTCACATTCCCACACTCCCTTGCCTCAGCATCGCCCGCACACAGCAGCAAGCCATCCTGCTCGTCTTCGTCCTGGCGATGGTGGACATGACCTTCTCCGGCTACCTGGTGCAGGTCAAGAACCTGCCCGTCGCGCTGCAGGCTGTCGCGCAGGTGGTACCTTTCCGCCATTACCTGACCATCATCCGGGGGGTGATGCTGAAGGGAGCGGGACTGGACACGCTCTGGCCCCACGCGGCGGCGATGCTGCTGATGGGCCTGCTCGTCACCGCCGTCGCTATCCGCGACCTGAGCCGGAGTCTGGACTAGAGTGGTAGATTGGGAAACTGGTACATTGGTAGATTAGTACATTCCCAACCGGACGTGCGGTTGTGTACTAACCAATTTACGACTCTACTGAAAAAACCAAAATCTTCAACGCAGAGGCGCAGAGACGCAAAGAAATTTAAATGGTAGATCAAGATTAGTTCAGTCAAAGGCCTCGATTCTCAAAAATATTAAAGCATCATTCAAGAATCTCTGCGCCTTTGCGTCTCTGCGTTAAAATTAGCCC